>NZ_JBSHDU010000058.1:0-54237 GCF_053616475.1 Streptomyces sp. NPDC055815
GCGCGGGGGCCGGGGCGCCGGCCCGGTTTGGGGCCGGGGCGCCGCGACACCCGCGGGTGGTGTCTTCGGTGCGTCCGCGCGTCAGCGCGCGGACGTCAGATGGCGAGCGCCTGGGCGCGGCGCTTCACCTCCGTGCCGCGGTTCTCGTTGAGCGCCTGGGCGGGCGTGCCCGGCAGGCTCTCGTCCGGAGTGAAGAGCCACTCCAGCATCTCCTCGTTGGTGAAGCCGTCGTCCCGCAGCACGGTCAGGAGCCCGACGAGGCCCTTGACGATCTTGTCGCCCTGGATGAAGGCGGCGGGGATCTGCAGGGCGTTGTTCTCGCCGCGGCGCACGGCGATGAGCTGGCCTTCCTTGATCAGCTGTCGCACGCGCACCACGTCCACGTCGAGCATCTCCGCGATGTCGGGCACGTAGAGCCAGGCGGGGACGAGCGCATCGATCTTTACGTCAATCTCGGTCACAGGACAAGCCTGCCATCCCGGACTGACAGCCGGTAGTCGGGCCCTACCGGACTGCCGCCTTCAGGGGGACGGACGGGTCCGCGGCGCGCTCCGGGTCGACCGGGACGGCGGCCTCGATGAGCTTGCGGCCCTGGGCCAGGTCGCGGGGGCGGCCGACCGCGAGGAGGGCCACCGGCACCCCGGCGCGCAGCCAGAGCACGGACCAGGCCTCGTCGGCCGGGGCGCCGCGCCACAGCAGCTCGTCCGCGTGCGCGTGGTGCCCGGCGTACTGGACGAAGCGGCCGAACTGCTCGGACCAGAAGTACGGCACCGGGTCGTACGGCGCGTCGGCGGCCCCGGTGATCGACGCGGCGACCGCGCGGGGGCCCTGGAGCGCGTTGTCCCAGTGGTGGACGAGGAGGCGCTCGCCGTAGCGGGCGGAGGGGAAGGAGGCGCAGTCGCCGACGGCGTACACATCGGGCAGGGAGGTGCGCAGCCGGTCGTCGGCGGTGATGGCCCCGCTCGGGTCGAGGGCGATGCCGGAGCCGGTGAGCCAGCCGGTGGCGGGGCGGGCGCCGATGCCGACGACGACGGCGTCGGCGGCGAGCTCGCGGCCGTCGGCGAGGACGACACGGCCGGGCTCGACGGTGTGCACGCGCGCGTGGGTGAGGAGTTCGGCGCCGTTCGCCCGGTACCACTCGGCCATGGGGGCGGTGACCTCGGCGGGCAGGGCTCCGGCGAGGGGGCGGTCGGCGGCCTCGACGACGGTGACGGCGCAGCCCGCCTCGCGCGCGGCGGTGGCGAACTCGGCGCCGATCCAGCCGGCGCCGACGACCACGACGGAGTGGCGGCGCTCCAGGACGGGCCCGAGGCGCACGGCGTCGTCGAGGGTGCGGAGGAGGTGGACCCCGGGGACGCCCTCGGCGCCGGGCAGGGTGACGGGGTGGGCGCCGGTGGCGACGACGAGGGTGTCGTACGCGACGGGCCCGGCCTCGGTGTCGATCTCGTGGTCGGCCGCGCGCAGCCCGGTGACGTCCAGGCCGAGGCGGAGCTCGATGCCGAGGTCCTCGAAGTCGATCTCGAAGGCGGAGTCCTCGGCCTTGCCGAGGAGGATCGCCTTGGAGAGCGGTGGCCGGTCGTAGGGCTGGTGGGGTTCGGCCCCGATGAGGGTCAGGGGGCCGGTGAAGCCCTGCTCGCGCAGGGCGACGGCGGTCTGGACGCCCGCCATTCCGGCGCCGACGATCACCACGTGCTGCTGGGCCTGCTTCTGCTCGCTCACCCGACCACCTTACGCATCTGACGGACCGTCAGGAAGGGAGGGGTCTGTGGCCCGGTATCGGCGCGGGCTAGTCTGGCGGGCGTAAAGCACTCGCGGGAGCCCGGACGCACCGGGCTGAGAGGGAGGCTGGCCGGCCTCCGACCGTACGAACCTGATCCGGGTCATGCCGGCGAAGGGAGGGGCTGGACGCCCATGCGTTCTTCCGATGTCCTCGTGGTCGGGGGCGGCATCATCGGCCTGGTCACGGCCTGGCGGGCCGCGCAGCGCGGACTGCGCACCGCCGTCGTCGACCCGGACCCGGGCGGCGGGGCCGCACGGGTCGCGGCCGGCATGCTCGCCGCCGTCACCGAACTCCACTACGGCGAGGAGACCCTGCTCGGGCTCAACCTCGCCTCCGCCGCGCGCTATCCCGCGTTCGCCGCCGAGCTGGCGGAAGCCGCCGGCCACGACGTCGGCTACCGGGCCTGCGGCACCCTCGCCGTCGCCCTCGACGCCGACGACCGGGCCCATCTGCGCGAACTGCACGCCCTGCAGACCCGCTGCGGGCTCGTCTCCGAATGGCTCAGCGGCCGCGACTGCCGCCGCCTCGAACCGATGCTGGCCCCCGGCGTGCGCGGCGGGCTGCGGGTCGACGGCGACCACCAGGTCGACCCGCGCCGGCTGGCCGCCGCGCTCGTCACGGCCTGCGAGCGGGCCGGGGTGGTCTTCCACCGGGCGCTCGCGGAGCGCCTCTCCGTCGTCCGCGACCGGGCACGCGGGGTCCACCTCACCGGCGGCGAGGAGCTGACGGCCGACCAGGTCGTGCTCGCCGCGGGCAGCCTCAGCGGGCGGCTCGCGGGCGTGCCGGAGGAGGTGCTGCCGCCGGTCCGCCCCGTGAAGGGCCAGGTCCTGCGGCTCCGCGTCCCCGCCCCGTACGCCCCCTTCCTCTCCCGCACCGTGCGGGCCGTCGTCCGCGGCAGCCACGTCTACCTGGTGCCCCGCGAGAACGGCGAGCTCGTCGTCGGCGCCACCAGCGAGGAGCAGGGCTGGGACACCACGGTGACCGCGGGCGGGGTGTACGAACTCCTTCGCGACGCCCACGAGCTGGTCCCCGGCCTCACGGAGCTGCCGCTCACCGAGACCTGTGCCGGGCTGCGCCCCGGCTCCCCCGACAACGCGCCGCTGCTCGGCCCCACCGCCCTGCCCGGCCTGCACCTGGCCACCGGCCACTACCGCAACGGGGTGCTGCTCACCCCCGTCACCGGCGACGTCATGGCCGAGGCGCTCACCACGGGCGCCCTCCCCGACGAGGCACGCCCCTTCACCCCCCGCCGTTTCTCCCCTGTACGTCAGGAGCAGCCCGCATGAACGTGTCCGTGAACGGAGAGCCCCGCGTCCTGGCGGGCCCCGTCGCCCTCGACGCCCTCGTCGCGACCCTCACCACGGCCCCGTCCGGAGTCGCGGCGGCACTCAACGAGACGGTCGTACCGCGCGGCGAATGGTCCACGACGCTGCTGGGCGAAGGCGACCGGGTGGAAGTCCTCACGGCAGTACAGGGAGGCTGACGGATGTCCGACGACGTCTTCACCCTCGGCGGTACGGAGTTCTCCTCCCGCCTGATCATGGGCACCGGCGGCGCCCCCAGCCTCGACGTCCTGGAACGCTCCCTCGTCGCCAGCGGTACGGAACTGACGACGGTCGCCATGCGGCGCCTGGACCCGACGGTGCAGGGCTCGGTCCTCTCCGTCCTGGAACGCCTCGGCATCCGGGTCCTGCCGAACACGGCGGGCTGCTACACGGCGGGCGAGGCCGTGCTCACGGCACGGCTGGCGCGGGAGGCGCTGGGCACGGACTGGATCAAGCTGGAGGTCGTCGCCGACGAGCGCACCCTCCTCCCGGACGGCGAGGAACTCCTCGCCGCGGCCGAGACCCTCGTCGACGACGGCTTCACCGTCCTCCCCTACACCAACGACGACCCCGTCCTGGCCCGCAAGCTGGAGGACGTCGGCTGCGCCGCGATCATGCCGCTCGGCTCCCCCATCGGCTCCGGACTCGGCATCCGCAACCCGCACAACTTCCAGCTGATCGCGGAACGCGCCGGCGTCCCGGTGATCCTCGACGCCGGCGCGGGAACGGCCTCCGACGCGGCGCTCGCGATGGAGCTGGGGTGCGCGGCGGTGATGCTGGCGTCGGCGGTGACGCGGGCGCAGGAGCCGGTGCTCATGGCCGCGGCGATGCGGCACGGGGTGGAGGCGGGTCGGCTGGCGTTCCGGGCGGGCCGCATCCCCCGCCGCCACTTCGCCGAACCGTCCTCCCCCACAACGGGCCAGGCCCACCTGGACCCAGAACGCCCCGCGTTCTAACACCGGCCCGCCCCGTTGTGGGCAGGCGTTCCGCAAGGGGCGGAACGGGTGGGCACAACGGAACGGCGCCCTTGCCGGCGCCAGAGGCTTCCGCGCCTGGACCCGCACCCGGTGTGCACCGCCGCTCGGGGTGCGGGTCCAGGCTCGGAACGCGGAGGCGCCGCTGGAGCGCGCCGTCCCGTGTGCCCACCCGTCCCGCCCCAGCGGGACGATTGCCCACACGGCGGTGGGCCGGGGCGCCGCCCAGCCCGGGGGCGGGCCCACACGGGGCGGGGGCGCCGCCCAGCACGGGCGCGGGTCCCACACGGGCGCGGGGGCGTGCGTCACAGGTGCGCTGCAGTGGGCGGTGACGGGACCGGCACCCCGTACCGCCCTCGTAGACTCGTCGCCGTGGACACGACCCTTCAGGACCCCCTCGTCGGGCGGCTGCTCGACGGCCGCTACCGCGTCGACGCGCGCATCGCCGTCGGCGGGATGGCCACGGTCTACCGGGCCGTCGACACCCGCCTCGACCGCGTCCTCGCGCTCAAGGTGATGCACCCCGACCTCGCCACCGACGCCGCCTTCGTCGAGCGTTTCATCCGCGAGGCGAAGTCCGTCGCCCGGCTCGCGCACCCGAACGTCGTCGGCGTCTTCGACCAGGGCGCCGAGGGCGCGTACGTCTATCTGGCGATGGAGTACGTCGCCGGCTGCACCCTCCGCGACGTCCTGCGCGAGCGCGGCGCCCTGTCGCCCCGTGCCGCGCTCGACATCCTGGAGCCGGTGCTCGCCGCGCTCGGCGCCGCGCACCGGGCCGGGTTCGTGCACCGGGACATGAAGCCGGAGAACGTCCTGATAGGGGACGACGGCCGGGTGAAGGTCGCCGACTTCGGTCTCGTACGGGCCGTGGGCTCGGCGACCGCCACCACCGGCGCGGTCCTCGGCACGGTCTCGTACCTCGCGCCGGAGCAGATCGAGCACGGCACCGCCGACACCCGCGCGGACGTGTACGCCTGCGGTGTCGTCCTCTACGAGATGCTCACCGGCGGCAAGCCGCACTCCGGCGACACCCCCGCCCAGGTGCTCTACCAGCACCTGAACACCGACGTCCCCGCCCCCTCGGCCGCCGTCCCCGGGCTCGCCCCGGAGCTGGACGACCTGGTCGCGGCGGCCACGGCCCGCAACCCCGAGCTCCGCCCGTACGACGCCGTCGCCCTGCTCGCCCTGCTGCGGGAGGCCCGCGCCGGGCTCGGCGACGAGCAGCTGGACGCGGTGCCCCCGCTGGCGCGCGCCGAGGCCCGGGACACCGCCGAGGACCGGACGAGCGTGATCGCCCGCCCCGTACCGGCGGAGACCGAGCACACCAACCGGCTGCCCGCCCCGGAGACGCCTCCCGCCGCCAGGACCGCCCGCCGGTGGCCCCCTCGCGGCCCCCTCCTCGTCGTCGCCGCCGTCCTCCTCGCCCTCGGCCTCGGCGCCGGCGTCTGGTACATCAATTCCGGCCAGTTCACCCGCGTCCCCGCCGTCCTCGGCCAGTCCGAGGCCGCCGCGACGAAGCGGATCACCGACGCCGGTCTCGACGTCGGCGCCACGAAGCGCGATTTCAGCGACGTGTACGCGCGCGGGACGGTCATGGCCGTCGACCCGGCCCCCGGTGAGCGCGTCCGGGGCAACGCCACGGTCACCCTCACGCTCTCCCGCGGCCCGGAGATCGTGAAGGTCCCCAACCTCAAGAACAAGCCGCTCCCGGAGGCCAAGCGCGCCCTGGAGCAGGAGGGCCTGTCGCCCGGAGTGATCACCTACGCCTTCAGCGACTCCATCGCGCAGGGCGCCGTGATCAGCTCCGACCCCGAGCCCGGCACCGAGCGCAGCCCCGACTCCGCCGTCGCCCTCGTGGTCAGCAAGGGCTCCCCGATCGACGTGCCCGACGTCAGCGGCGAGACCGTCGCCGACGCCACGGCCGCCCTCCAGGAGGAGGGGCTCACCGTCAAGGTCGCGCCGGAGCGGATCAACTCCCCGGAGGCGGCCGGCACCGTCGCGGCCCAGTCCCTCGCCGGCGGCAGCCGGGCCGCCGAGGGCGACGTCATCACCCTCACCGTCTCCAAGGGCCCGAAGCTGGTCGAGGTCCCGGACGTGACCGAGGAGACGACCGCCGACGCGCAGGACGCGCTGGAGGCCGCGGGCTTCGAGGTGGAGGTCAAGAAGTCCTTCCCCTACCTCGGCGACAAGGTCGCGAGCCAGTCCGTGAAGGGCGGCGAGACCGCGCCCGAGGGCTCCACCATCACCATCACGATCAAGGGACTCTAGAGACTCATGCGCAACCCCGTCGGCGGCCATGTCCCCGTGGCCGGTGGCCTCGCCACGGTCGGCCTCGGCTACGCCCGCGAGCTCGGCGCCGAGACCGTCCAGGTCTTCGTCGCCAACCCGCGCGGCTGGGCGACCCCGGCCGGCAACCCGGCCCAGGACGAGCGGTTCCGGGCCGAGTGCGAGGCCGAGTCGATCTCGGCGTGGGTGCACGCCCCGTACCTGATCAACTTCGGCTCCCACACCGAGGCCACGGTGGAGAAGTCGGTGGAGTCGCTGCGGCACTCGCTGCGCCGCGGCCGGGAGATCGGCGCCAAGGGCGTCGTGGTCCACACCGGCTCGGCGACCGGCGGCCGCCCGCGCGAGGTGGCCCTCTCCCAGGTGCGCGAGCGGATGCTGCCGCTCCTCGACGAGCTGACCCACGAGGACGATCCGTACCTGCTCCTGGAGTCCACGGCGGGCCAGGGCTTCTCGCTCTGCTCGCGCACCTGGGACTTCGGGCCGTACTTCGACGCGCTCGACCACCACCCCAAGCTGGGCGTCTGCCTCGACACCTGCCACATCTTCGCCGCCGGGCACGATCTGGCGGGCCCGCACGGGGCTTCGCAGACGCTGGACCTCCTGGTGAAGACGGTCGGCGAGGGACGCCTGAAGCTGATCCACGCCAACGACTCGAAGGACGTCGTGGGCGCGCACAAGGACCGTCACGCGAACATCGGGGCGGGTCACATCGGCGAGGAGGCGTTCCGGAAACTCCTGGGGCACCCCGCCACCGAAAACGTACCGCTGATCATCGAGACCCCGGGCGGCAAGGAAGGGCACGTCGCCGACATCGAGCTCCTGAAGAAGCTCCGCGAGCGCCGAGGATGATCATTTCCTGTTGAGGAATACCCTAGGGGGGTATACGGTTCTTATCGACGACAGGGCCGTACACCCGAGGCTGGGGGCACCTCATGCAGCACGAAGCGCACGCACACCACGACCATTCCGGCCACGAGGGCCAGCAGGGGCATCAGGGCCACGAGGCCCACGCCGGCCACCAGGGTCACCACGAGCACCACGGGGACCACCAGAGCCACGGCGACCACAGCGCTCACGCGGGCCACGCGGGCCACTCGGAGCACAGCGCCCACGACGCCCACGCGGGTCACGCCGCCCACTCCGGTCACGACGCCCACGCCGGGCATCACCACGCCCCCGGCGGCTCCGTCTCCTGGTCCATGGCCGCCAAGGCCACCCTGCACTGCCTCACCGGCTGCGCCATCGGCGAGGTCCTCGGCATGATCATCGGCACCGCGCTCGGCTGGGGCAACATGCCGACGATGGTCCTCGCGATCATCCTGGCGTTCTTCTTCGGCTACGCGCTCACCCTGCGCGGCATCCTGTCCGCCGGCGTCGATTTCAAGACGGCCTTCAAGGTCGCCCTCGCCGCCGACACCCTCTCCATCGCCGTCATGGAGATCATCGACAACAGCGTCATCGCCCTCTGGCCCGGCGCCATGGACGCGCACCTCGACGCGCCGCTCTTCTGGATCGTGCTCGCGATCTCACTGGGCGTCGCCTTCGTGCTGACCACCCCGGTCAACAAGTGGATGATCGGCCGTGGCAAGGGCCACGCGGTGGTCCACCAGTACCACCACTGAACCACCGGCGAACCGCCGTCGAGACGGTCCGGAGCCGCTACAGCTCCGGGCCGTCTCCGGGTTCCTCCTGGTACGAGTAGCGCTGCTCACGCCAGGGGTCGCCGAGGTTGTGGTAGCCGCGCTCCTCCCAGAAGCCGCGCCGGTCGGCCGCCATGTACTCCACGCCCCGGACCCACTTGGGCCCCTTCCAGGCGTACAGGTGCGGGACGACGAGCCGCAGCGGGAAGCCGTGCTCGGCGGTGAGCAGCTCCCCGTCCTTGTGGGTGGCGAAAATCGTACGGTCCGCGGCGAAGTCGGCCAGCCGCATGTTCGCGCTGTAGCCGTACTCGGCCCAGACCATCACATGCGTGACATGGGGTGCGGGCGGGGCGAGCTCCAGGATCGTGCGGGCGGGGACACCACCCCATTCGGCCCCGAGCATGCTGAATTTCGTGACGCAGTGCAGATCGGCCACGACCGTGGAGAACGGAAGGGCCGAGAACTCCTCGTGGTTCCAGCACCGCTTGTCGCCGTCGGCCGTCGCCCCGAAGACACGGAACTCCCAGCGGTCCGGCTTGAACTTGGGGACGGGCCCGTAATGGGTGACCGGCCAGCCGCGCTGGAGGCGCTGCCCCGGCGGCAGATCCGGCGGAAGGTCCGGTGAACGATCCGGCTGACCCGCTTCCCGGTGTACTCCGCTCTCCGGCTGACCCATGCCATCCATGGTGACAGACGGCGAGGGGTGGTCATGACCAAGCGACCACCCGGGCGACCCGATTCGGGCAACTCCGACTAAGCCTGCACTTACTGGACGCCCCCCATTCGGGGTGCGAGGATGCGGCCATCCCGCCTAGTGACGGCATGGACACGTACCGTGGAAGGATCCTGAAGCGATGCAGGGCGACCCCGAGGTCCTCGAGTTCCTCAACGAGCAGCTGACCGGCGAGCTGACGGCCATCAACCAGTACTGGCTGCATTACCGCATCCAGGACAACAAGGGGTGGACGAAGCTCGCCAAGTACACCCGCGAAGAGTCCATCGACGAGATGAAGCACGCGGACAAGCTGACCGAGCGCATCCTGATGCTCGACGGCCTGCCCAACTACCAGCGGCTCTTCCACGTGCGGGTCGGCCAGACGATCACCGAGATGTTCCAGGCGGACCGCCAGGTCGAGGTGGAGGCGATCGACCGCCTCAAGCGCGGGATCGAGGTCATGCGCGCCAAGGGGGACATCACGTCCGCGAACCTCTTCGAGGAGATCCTCGCCGACGAGGAGCACCACATCGACTACCTGGACACCCAGCTGGAGCTGATCGAGTCCCTGGGCGAGTCGCTGTACATCTCGACGCTCATCGAGCAGCCGAGCTGAGGCCTGTCCGACCGCCGTGGCCGCCGAGGCCGCTCCAGGGGCTCTAGGCCGCTTCCCGGAGCTCCGCGACCGTCTCCGCCGTCAGGGCGGGCATGCCCTGGTCCACGAGCTCGCGTCGAGGGCAGTTGCCGCGCCCGAGAATGGCTTGAATGCGACGGACGCAGGAACCGCAGTCCGTGCCGGCCTTGCAGGCGGAGGCTATCTGGCGCGGCGTACAGGCGCCCGCGTCCGCATGCTCCTTGACCTGCTTCTCCGTGACACCGAAGCATGAGCAGACGTACACGCGGTTCACCTCCCGCCGAGATCGTTAAGGCTAACCTAACCTTACCCGGCGCCTCGGAGGCGTAAAAGCCCTCGATACGACGATGGGGCACGGATCACAGCGATCCGTGCCCCATCCCCGTAGGAACCTACTTACTGATCGCGGTACATCTCCGCCACCAGGAACGCCAGGTCGAGCGACTGGCTGCGGTTGAGCCGCGGGTCGCAGGCCGTCTCGTAGCGCTGGTGCAGGTCGTCGACGAAGATCTCGTCGCCGCCGCCCACGCACTCGGTGACGTCGTCACCGGTGAGCTCGACGTGGATGCCGCCCGGGTGGGTGCCGAGCTCCTTGTGGACCTCGAAGAAGCCCTTGACCTCGTCGAGCACGTCGTCGAAGCGGCGGGTCTTGTGGCCGGAGGCCGCCTCGAAGGTGTTGCCGTGCATCGGGTCCGTGACCCAGGCGACGGTCGCGCCGGAGGCGGTGACCTTCTCGACCAGCTCGGGGAGCTTGTCGCGGACCTTGTCGGCGCCCATGCGGACGATGAAGGTCAGCCGGCCCGGCTCGCGGTCCGGGTCGAGACGGTCGATGTAGGTGAGCGCCTCGTCGACCGTGGTGGTCGGGCCGAGCTTGATGCCGATCGGGTTCGCGATCTGCGAGCAGAACTCGATGTGGGCGTGGTCGAGCTGACGGGTGCGCTCACCGATCCAGACCATGTGGCCGGAGGTGTCGTACAGCTTGCCGGTGCGCGAGTCCGTACGGGTCAGGGCGCCCTCGTAGTCGAGCAGCAGCGCCTCGTGGGAGGCGTAGAACTCGACGGCCTTGAACTCGGCCGGGTCGGTGCCACAGGCCTTCATGAAGTTCAGGGCGTTGTCGATCTCGCGGGCGAGCGCCTCGTAGCGCTGGCCCGAGGGGGACGACTTCACGAAGTCCTGGTTCCAGGCGTGCACCTGGCGCAGGTCGGCGTAGCCACCGGTGGTGAAGGCGCGGACCAGGTTGAGCGTGGAGGCGGAGGCGTTGTACATCCGCTTCAGCCGCTCGGGGTCCGGGATGCGGGCCTTCTCGTTGAAGTCGAAGCCGTTGACCGAGTCGCCGCGGTAGGTCGGCAGGGTCACGCCGTCGCGGGTCTCGGTGCCCTTGGAGCGGGGCTTCGAGTACTGGCCGGCGATGCGGCCGACCTTCACGACCGGCACGGAGGCGGCGTAGGTGAGGACGGCACTCATCTGGAGCAGCGTCTTGAGCTTGGCCCTGATGTGGTCGGCGGACACGGCGTCGAAGGCCTCGGCACAGTCGCCGCCCTGGAGCAGGAACGCCTCGCCACGGGCGACGGCTCCCATCCGGGCGCGCAGCTGGTCGCACTCGCCGGCGAAGACGAGCGGAGGATACGACTCGAGGTCCGCGATCACATCGCGCAGAGCCTCGGCATCGGGGTACTCGGGCTGCTGCGCCGCGGGCAGGTCTCGCCAGGTCGCCTTGGCGACGGCGTGGGTATCAGCGTTCACGGTCACATGCACCACATTACGGGGTTCTTCGTCCCGTCCCACGCCTCTGCCCAGTGGCTGAGACGCATGCCCGATATGTCACACGAGGATCTTCATGCCATCGAGTGGTGTTACCCTCTGGCCCGTTTAACAAGAGCAAAGTCGAATTCACAGGGGTGGGCGTGACCCAGAGGCACCGCAGGGATCGCAAGAAGAAACGACTCTTGTACGGAGCGGCGGCGGCCGTCGTCGCCACCGCCACCATCGGCACCATCGCGGTCGCCTCACCGGGCCTGCTCGGCGCGGGGGGCGACGGCACGTCCGGGGGTGACCCTTCCCTCCAGAAGCAGTTCGCAAACGCGGCGCGCGAGTTCGACGTGCCGCAGAGCGTGCTGATGGCGGTGTCGTACCGCCAGACGCGCTGGGAGTCGCACGACGGCGTGCCCAGCACCACGGGTGCGTACAACGTCATGGGGTTGACGAAGGTCGACCCGGAGGACGTCGAGCAGGACACCGACGAGCAGCTGCTCGACCTGATGAACCGGAGCGGCGACCCGCGCATCGAGAAGCGGTTCGACGGGAAGAAGGCGCTGGCCTCCCTCCCCAAGAAGGAGATCGACACCTCCGACCCGACGCTGCACACGCTCGACAAGGCCGCCGAGCTGATCGACGGCTCGACCGAGTCCGTGCAGAACGACACGGCCGCCTCGATCCGCGCCGGCGCCGCCCTCCTCGCCGAATACCAGAAGCAGGCCGGTGCCGAGCTGTCCGACGACCCGGGCGCCTGGTATCCGGCTGTGGCCCGCTACAGCCAGTCCGAGGACCGGAAGGGCGCCGACCTCTTCGCGAAGCGCGTCTTCGAGTCCATCAAGACGGGCGAGAGCGAGGTCACCGCGGACGGCGAGCAGGTCGTCCTGCCGGCGGACCCGTCGGTGAAGCCGGTCAAGCCGTCGAACGTGCCGCTGGCAGCGAGCTTCACGGCCACCACGGAGACCCCGGCGGTCGAATGCCCGTCCGGCCTCGCCTGCACGTACATCCCGGCCGCCTACTCGCAGAACGACGGCAACTACAACATCGCGAGCCGTCCCACGAACGGCTTCGACGTCCGCCAGATCGTCATCCACGACATCGAGGGCAACCACGACGGGGCCGTCAACGTCTTCCAGAACCCGCTGAGCTACGCGAGCGCCCACTACATCGTGCGTGCCGACGGTCGCGTGACGCAGATGGTGGAGACCAAGAACGAGGCGTACCACGCCGGCAACAAGACCCTCAACATGCACTCGATCGGCATCGAGCACGAGGGCTACGCCATCAAGGGTGACGCGGGCTGGTACACCGAGCCGGAGTACGAGTCCTCCGCCGCCCTCGTGAAGTACCTGGCGGCGAAGTTCTCCATCCCGCTGGACCGCGAGCACGTCATCGGCCACGACGACGTGCCGAGCATCCTGGACACCAAGATCCAGGATCACTGGGACCCGGGCCCGTTCTGGGACTGGAACCACTTCATGACCCTTGTGGGCGCTCCCACCGGTGCCGGTGGCGCGGGCGGCCTCCTCCAGGCCGGGCAGCTCGTCCGGATCGTCCCGCCGTTCACCTCCGCCAACCAGCAGCAGATGAAGTACACGGAGGACGGCGTCACCAAGACCACCGTGGCGCTGCCGGTCAACTTCGGCTACCTGTACTCGGAGCCGGTGGCCGACCAGACGAAGGCGCTGACCGACCCGTACTTCTCGTCGAACTGGCAGTACGGCTCCAACTGGGCGAACAAGGTCACGGCCGGCAGCACCCATGTCGTCGCCGAGTCGCGGAGCGACTGGACCGCCATCTGGTACGGCGGCAAGAAGGCCTGGTTCTACAACCCCGGCGGCCAGTACACGGCTCCCGTGGGTGTGAAGACGGCGATCACCGCCAAGGACGGCGCCACCTCGATTCCGGTCTACGGCCGCGCCTACCCCGAGGATGCCGCCTACACGGGTACCGGTGTCCCGGTCCAGGGCAGCAACAGCGCGTCGCTGACGAAGTACAGCCTTCCGGCCGGGCAGGCGTACGTGAAGGCCGGCGAGGCTGTCGCGGGCGACTACTACTACAGCGCCTACAACACCGACGGCACCCGCGTCGTCGGCACGACCAACATCTTCATCCCGATCCGGTACAACCACCGCATGGCGTGGGTGAAGGCGAGCGACGTCAAGGAGGTCGCCACCAAGCCCGCCGTCACGGCGACCAACCGCTACAACCTCCTCGCCCGTGACACCTCCGGTGTGCTCTGGCAGTACCAGGGCACCGGCAGTGCCTCCGTGCCGTTCCTGGCGCGGTACCGGGTCGGGTCCGGGTGGGGCGGCTACAACGTGGTCACGCCGCTGACCGCGCTCCGGGCCGACGGCACCGGGGACATGATCGCGCGGGACGCCAACGGCGCCCTCTGGTACTACCAGGGCAGCGGCAACCCGTCCTCGCCGTTCAAGACGCGCGTGAAGGCCGGCACCGGCTGGGGCGTCTTCAACCAGGTGATCGGCGTGCGGGACCAGACCGGCGACGGCAAGCCCGATGTGATCGGGCGCGAGAGCTCGGGCGTCCTCTGGCTGTACCCGGGCACCGGCAACCCGAGTTCCCCGCTCGGGCCGCGTGTGAAGGTCGGCACCGGCTGGCAGGGCTACAACGCGATCATCAGCACCGGTGACCTCACGGGTGACGGCAAGGCGGACCTCCTCGGCCGCGACGGCTCCGGCGCGTTCTGGCTGTACAAGGGCACCGGCGTCGCCACCGCTCCGTTCGGCCCCCGCGTCAAGGTCGGCACCGGCTGGCAGGGCTACAACAGCATCGTCGGACCGAGCGACCTGACGAAGGACGGCCGGGGCGACCTGATCGCCCGGGACGGCACCGGCGCTCTCTGGCTGTACAACGGCACCGGCAGCGCCACCGCGCCGTTCGGCAACCGCGTCAAGGTCGGCAGCGGCTGGCAGATGTACAACCTGATCTTCTGATCGGGCAGTCCGCTCGGCCTCGGGGCCCGGCACGCACCGTCCACGGTGCGGACCGGGCCCCGTTCCGTTGCCGGGCTGGGTTACAGTGCACGCATGTCGTACACCTCGCAGATCCAGAACTGGTGGTGGACCGCTCATCCGGCGGCCCACTGACTGCGCGTACACCGACACACGCAAAGGCCGCCCGAGGGGCGGCCTTTCTCGTACCCGGGCCGTTCCTCCTCTCCGTACTCCACTCGGAAGGAACGACCCGCCCCATGGACCTTTCCCGTCTCCTCGACCCCTCCTGCCCTCCCTTCGCGCTGCTGCGCCGGCGCACCCCCGGGCGTGACCACGACACCGTCGAGCTGCTGATCGGCCGGGTCCACGAGGCCGAGCGGCTCGCGGAGCTGCCCGTGGGCCCGCTGCCGACGCTCGCGCTCGTCCCGTTCCGGCAGCTCCGCGAGCGCGGCTTCGACGTGCGGGACGACGGCACCCCGCTCTCCGTGCTCGTCGCCGACGAGGCGTACGAGCTGCCGCTCGACGAGGCCCTCGCCGCGCTGCCCGCCCATGAGGTACGGGTGGAGGGCGGCGGGTTCGACGTCTCCGACGAGGACTACGCGCGGACCGTGCGGCGGGTCATCGACGAGGAGATCGGCTCCGGCGAGGGCGCGAACTTCGTGATCCGGCGCACCTACACCGGCGAGATCCCGGGCTTCGGGCGCGCCGACGCGCTCGCCCTGTTCCGGCGGCTGCTCGCGGGCGAGCGGGGCGCGTACTGGACGTTCGTGGTCCACACCGGGGACCGGACGCTCGTCGGGGCCAGCCCGGAGGTCCATGTGCGGATGTCGGGCGGAACCGTCGTGATGAACCCGATCAGCGGCACGTACCGCTACCCGGCCGGGGCCGCCCCGACCGCCGAGGACCTGCTCGCCTTCCTCGCCGACCGCAAGGAGACCGAGGAGCTCTCCATGGTGGTGGACGAGGAGCTGAAGATGATGTGCACGGTCGGCGACAGGGGCGGGGTGGTGGTCGGGCCGCGGCTCAAGGAGATGGCCTATCTCGCGCACACGGAGTACGAGTTGCGCGGCCGGTCCTCGCTGGACGTGCGGGAGGTGCTGCGGGAGACGATGTTCGCGGCGACCGTGACCGGCTCGCCCGTGCAGAACGCCTGCCGGGTGATCGAGCGTCACGAGGAGGGCGGCCGGGGGTACTACGCGGGCGCGCTCGCGCTGCTCGGCACGGACGGGAACGGGGCGCAGACGCTGGACTCCCCCATCCTCATCCGTACCGCCGACATCGACGCCGCCGGGCGGCTGCGGGTGCCGGTGGGGGCCACGCTCGTGCGGCACTCGGACCCGGCGGGCGAGGTCGCCGAGACCCACGCGAAGGCGGCGGGGGTGCTGACGGCGCTCGGCGTGCGGGAGGGGCGGCCGCGCGACGAGAGCGTGGTGCCGCCGCGGCTCGGCGAGGACCCCCGGGTGCGGGCCGCGCTCGACGCGCGCCGGGCCGACCTCGCGCCGTTCTGGCTGAAGATGCAGGTCCGCTCGGCGGAGCTGTCCGGGCACGCGCTGGTGATCGACGCCGAGGACACCTTCACGGCGATGCTGGCGCACGTCCTGCGCTCCTCGGGCCTTGAGGTGTCGGTGCTGCGGTACGACGAGCCGGGGCTGCGGGAGCTCGCGCTCGCCCACGAGGGTCCGGTCGTCCTGGGCCCCGGCCCGGGGAACCCCTCCGATGCCGCCGACCCGAAGATGCGCTTCCTGCGCGGCCTGACGGCGGAGCTCGTACGGGGGCACCGGCACGGCCTGCTCGGCGTCTGCCTCGGGCACGAGCTGATCGCGGCCGAACTGGGCCTGGACATCGTCCGCAAGCGGACCCCGTTCCAGGGGGCGCAGCTGCGGATCGACCTCTTCGGCCAGGAGCAGACGGTCGGCTTCTACAACAGCTTCACCGCGCGCTGCGACGACCGGACGGCGACCGAGCTGGCGCTGCACCGCATCGAGGTGAGCCGGGACGCGGAGACCGGCGAGGTGCACGCCCTGCGCGGGCCGGGCTTCGCGGGGGTGCAGTTCCACCCGGAGTCGGTGCTCACGACGGACGGGGCGGCGCTGACGGCCTCGCTGCTCGCGGGTGTTCTGGTCTAGGAGGCCCTCGGGACCAGGACGTTCTCGCTGCGTCGGCCGGCGGTGTGGTCGAGGACGTTCTGGACGGTGGTGTGGATGATCTGGCCGACCGCGTCGGTCGTGTAGTACGCCTGGTGGGAGGTGACCACCACGTTCGGGAAGGTGACCAGGCGGGCCAGGGTGTCGTCCTCGACGACCTCCAGGGACTTGTCGAGGAAGAAGAGCCCGGCCTCCGCCTCGTACACGTCGAGGCCGACACCGGCGAAGCGGCCCGCGCGGAGCTCGGTGACGAGGGCCTCGGTGTCGACGAGGCCGCCGCGGCTGGAGTTGACCAGGAGGGCGTCGTCCTTCATGGCCTTGAGGGCGCGGGCGTCGACGAGGTGGTGGGTCGCCTCCATGAGCGGGACGTGGAGGCTGATGAGGTCGGCCTCGGCGAAGAGGCGTTCCTTCTCGACGTACTTCATGCCGAGTGCGACACAGGCGGGGTTCTCGGCGACGTCCCAGCCGAGGAGGTGCATGCCGAAGCCGTGGGCGATCCGGGTGAAGGCCTCGCCGATCTTGCCGGTGCCGAGGACGCCGACGGTGCGGCCCCGCAGGTCACGGCCCATCAGTCCGTCGAGCCGGAAGTCGAAGTCGCGGGTCCGGTTGGAGGCGCGGACGATCCGGCGGTTGACGGCCATGGCGAGGGTCCAGGCGAACTCGGCGACGGAGTACGGCGAGTAGGAGGAGACCCGGGCGACGGTGAGGCCGAGGCGCTCGGCGACCTCCAGGTCGATGTTGTTGAAGCCGGTGGAGCGCTGGGCGATCATCTGGGTCCCGCCGGCCGCGAGGGTCTGCAGGACCCGGTGGTTCAGGCTGCAGTTGACGCTGGTGGAGACGGTCTCGTAGCCGGCGGCGATGGGCGCGGTGTCCTCGCTGAGGAAGACGCTCAGGCAGCGGACGTCGTGGTGGCCCTCGAAGGCCTTCTCGATGAGGGGCTTCTCGTCCGCCTGCACGCCGAATGCCAGGATTTCCACGGTCTTCCCCTCAACGTCACGATGGGCCGCATACGCACGCTATGCGCGAATATACGGCCCTTCCTGACGCCCGGCCGCCTCAGGCGTCGTCGAGGCCGCGCTCGATGGCGTACCGGACGAGCTCCACCCGGTTGTGCAGCTGGAGCTTGCCCAGGGTGTTCTGGACGTGGTTCTGCACCGTGCGGTGCGAGATGACCAGGCGCTCGGCGATCTGCTTGTAGCTGAGGCCCTTCGCGACCAGCCGCAGGACCTCGGTCTCGCGGTCGGTGAGCTGCGGGGCCTTCGGCTCGTCGGTGCCGGCCGCCGGGGCGGGCTCGGAGGCCAGGCGGCGGTACTCGCCGAGGACCAGGCCGGCCAGGCCCGGGGTGAAGACGGGGTCGCCGACGGCCGTGCGGCGCACCGCGTCGATCAGCTCCTCCGTACTGGCCGACTTGAGGAGGTAGCCGGTGGCGCCCGACTTGACCGCCTCCAGGACGTCGGCGTGCTCGCCGCTCGCCGAGAGGACGAGGACGCGCAGCTCGGGGCGGCCGCCGACGAGCTCCTTGCAGACCTGGACGCCCGGCTTGACGGGCAGGTTCAGGTCGAGGACGAGGACGTCGGGGCCGGCCGCGCCGGCCCGGCGCACGGCCTGCTCGCCGTCGCCGGCGGTGGCGACCACGTCGAAGCCCGCCTCGGCGAGGTCGCGGGCGACCGCGTCCCGCCACATCGGATGGTCGTCGACGACCATCACCTTGATCCGCTGCTCGCTCACTTCTCCCCTGCCTTCCCCCGTGGAACCTTCAACTCGACTTCCGTGCCCTGCCCCGGGACCGAGATCAGCTCGGCCGATCCGCCCAGATCCCGCAGTCTCCCCCGGATGGACAGGGCGACGCCCATCCGGCCCTCGCCCCAGGCCTCCGCGAGGCGGCCCTCCGGGATGCCGGGGCCGTCGTCCCTGACGGTGACGATCACCTCGTCCGTCCAGTCCTCGATCAGGATCCACGCGTGCGCGTCCTCCCCGGCGTGTACCCGCACGTTGTCCAGGGCGGCTCCGACGGCGTTGGCCAGTTCGCGGGCGGCGGCCGGCGGCAGCGGGACCGGGGCGCCCGGCTCGGAGAGGGTGACCTTGGCCCCGGCGCGCGGGGCGAGCAGGACGCGGAGGTCGACGGGCGCGTCGTCGTCGGGCTCGTCGTCGACCTCGACGACGCGGACGAAGGCGCCCTCGGACTCGTCCTCCGAGACCAGGCTGGGCCGGGTGAGCCCGCCCGCGACGAGGGTGCGGAGGGCCACCTCCTGCTCCCCCGCCATCCTGGCGATCTCGGCGGCCTCGCCTCCCATCGCCATACCGCGCCGCTGCACCATCGCGAGGACCTGGAGGACGCTGTCGTGGATGTCGCGGGCGAGCCGCTCCCGCTCCCGGGTCGCGGCCTCGATCTCCAGGGCGCGGGCGAGGGTGCGCTCGGAGGCGCGGGCGACCTCGACGACGTAGCCGATGGCGATGGAGGCGACCCAGACGAGGAGCACGTTGTGGAAGGTGTCCTGGCTGGGGTGCCCGCGCTCGATGATGTTGGCGACGGCGACCAGGGAGGAGGCGACCCCGGCCCAGCGCCAGCCGCCCTTGAGCGCGAACGCGAGGACGGAACCGGCGGTCCATATCGACGGCAGGGTGGGGCCGTCGGACGACTGGGCCTGGGCGTCGACGAGCGGGGTGAGGAGGATGCCCACGAGGGCGACGGCGAGGTCGGCGACGAGGAAGCGCTTGGTGCAGTTCGCAGCGGTCGCCACCTTGGGGAGGGTGGCGAGGGTCCAGACGCACAGCACCGCCAGATAGGCGACGGCGATCCAGGGCCGCTCGTACCGCTCCCGGCCGAACACGAAGATCAGCACCGCGTAGACCATCGTCAGGACGCGGTAGCCGGTCAGCGCCCGCCACAACGGCTGCTCGACCGACATGCGCACGACACGCTCGCGCTTGGCCAACTCCCCCACCCCCGGAAAACCCCTCGCGGGGACTTACGCGCCGGACTCTTCCCGAGCGGCGATCTCTGCCTTGACGGCCTCCTTGGCCGCCTTCTCCGCGTCCGCGATCTGCCGCTTGGCGGCGGTCGCGTAGATGTCGACGTACTCCTGGCCGGACAGCTTCATGATCTCGTACATGACCTCGTCGGTCACCAAGCGGAGGATGAAGCGGTCGCCCTCCATGCCCTGGTAGCGGGTGAAGTCCAGCGGCTTGCCGATCCGGATCCCCGGGCGCATCAGCTTGGGGACGATCTTGCCGGGCGGCTGGATCTTCTCGGTGTCGATCATGGCGACCGGGATCACGGGCGCGCCGGTGGCCAGGGCCACGCGCGCGAGACCGCCGGGCTTGCCCCGGTAGAGGCGGCCGTCGGGCGAGCGGGTGCCCTCGGGGTAGATCCCGAAGAGGCCGCCGCCCTCGATGACCTCGATGCCGGCCTTGATGGCCGCCTCGCCCGCGCCGCGGGCACCCGAACGGTCCACCGGGAGCTGGCCGACGCCCTTGAAGAAGGCGGCGGTGAGCTTGCCCTTCACACCGGGGGTGGTGAAGTACTCGGCCTTGGCGATGAAGGTGACCTTGCGGTCCAGGACGGCGGGCAGGAAGAAGGAGTCCGAGAAGGACAGGTGGTTGCTCGCGAGGATCGCGGGTCCCTCGGCGGGGATGTTCTCCAGACCCTCCACCCACGGCCGGAAGGCAAGCTTCAGGGACCCTCCGAGGGAGAACTTCATCGCGCCGTAGATCAACTCGCCAAGCCTTCCGTGTGCCGTCGCCACGACTTTATCCCGTACCGGCGCACGGCCCCCGCTACGGCCCTGGTCGGTGTCGGTCCGGTCGCGTACCGTGAAGGTCCTTCCCCATTTATCGTCGCTCCGGCGCACCCCGAGGACGCCGGAGTCGCAACCGAACAGGAGACCCCGGTGCCGGTCCTTCCCGGAGCCGAGCCGTACCGCCATGAAGGCGGAGAGGTCGGCGTCCTTCTCTGTCACGGATTCACCGGTTCCCCGCAGTCGATGCGCCCGTGGGCCGAGTACCTGGCCGAGCGCGGCCTGTCGGTGTCGGTGCCGCTGCTGCCCGGTCACGGCACCCGCTGGCAGGACATGCAGCTGACCACCTGGCACGACTGGTACGCGGAGGCGGACCGGGCCCTGCGCGAGCTCCTGGAGCGCTGCGAGACCGTCTTCGTCTTCGGCCTCTCCATGGGCGGGGCCCTCACGCTGCGGCTCGCCGCCCAGCACGGTGACGCGGTGCGGGGCATCGTCCTGGTCAACCCGGGCAACAAGGTGCACGGCCTCGCCGCGCACGCCCTGCCGGTCGTCCGGCACCTGGTGCCGTCCACGAAGGGCATCGCCAGCGACATCGCCAAGGAGGGCGTGACCGAGGTCGGCTACGACCGGGTGCCGCTGCACGCCGCGCACTCCCTGCGGCAGCTCTTCCGGACGGTGGACGCGCAGCTTCCGCAGGTCACCCAGCCGGTGGTACTGCTCCACAGCCCGCAGGACCACGTCGTGCCGCCCGCCGACTCGGCCCGGATCCTCTCCCGCATCTCCTCGACGGACGTGCAGGAGATCCTGCTGGAACAGAGCTACCACGTGGCGACGTTGGACCATGACGCGGAGCGGATCTTCGACGAGAGCCTGGCCTTCGTCGAGCGTCTGGCCCCGGATCTGGTCGACGGGAAGGGGAGCAGGAGCGGTGGCTGAGCAGCAGGACGGCCCGGAGCGGGAGCCGCAGCCCATCGACGAGGAGGCGGCCTGGGCCGCGATCGTCGCCGGGTACGGCGAGGAGCCCGCGGACCCTCCGGGGACGAAGCCGTTCCGGCCCGTCGAGAACCTGTCGCTGCCCGAGCCCGAGGACGAGGACGGGCCCGACGAGGAGGTCCGGCCCGTGAAGGGCACGACCTGGAAGCCGAGGCCGAAGCCCGCGCCCGAGGACCCCGAGGCGGACGAGGACCCGGAGGCGGGCCCCGAGAAGCCGGCGCTCGGCAGCTCGATCGTGTTCGCGCCCGGGGTGCGGACCGGCGGCCCCCGGGACTACTCCCCGGCCGAGCCGGACGAGGAGGCCGGCGGCGCCGACGAGGGCCACTTCGTCCCGCCGGAGCCGCCGCCGCTGCCCGAGGCCGACACGACGACCAAGTTCGCCTGGCTCGCGGTCGTCGGCGGCCCCGTCCTGATGCTGCTCGCCGTCCTGCTCCAGTGGGACATGACCTGGTGGCTGACGACGCTCTGCGTGGGCGGCTTCCTGGGCGGCTTCGCGACCCTGGTGGCCCGCATGAAGCACGACGACGACGATGACGACGGCTTCGACGACCCGGGCCGCGGGGCGGTCGTCTGATTCTCGACGCCGCCCTCGCACCGCTCGGCGCCGGGCCGCCTCCCGGCCGCCGGGCAGGTGGCCGGGCAGGTCGTGCCGGGTGCGGCCTCAGGGCGCGGCGGGCACCCTGACCGCCGCGAGGACCGGAAGATGGTCGGTGGCGGCCCGCAGGTCCGCCCGGTCGAGGTCCGTCGGGACCCCACAGCCGAGGAACTCGACGCCGGGGGTCGCCAGGATCGCGTCGATGCGCTGGTGGGGGTCCGCGGGCGTCGAGGTGTACTCGGCGCCCCAGGGGCTGACCGCCCAGCCGTCCTGGAGCTCCTTCGTGAGCCGGGTGAAGGCGGGGCCTCCGGGGCGTTCGTTCAGGTCGCCGGCGACGAGGGCGTGCGGGGTGCCGAGGGCGGCGACCCGGTCGAGGACCATCCCCGCCTGGGCGTACCGCTCGTCCTTCCGCAGGCTCAGATGGCAGCTGACGAGACCGAGCCGGGCCCCGGCGAAGCGGACGACGGCGGTCGCGAGGCCGCGCCGGTGCAGGCCGGGCGTCAGGGGCAGCAGGACGTCCTCCGTACGCTCCACCGTGGCCCGCAGGGAGCAGAGCAGGAGCGGTCCGGCGGCGGTCGCGCCGCCGCTCAGGACGACGAGCTCGCTCTTCGCGGCGAGCCGGGCGGCGTGTTTGCGCCAGCGGAAGAAGCGCGGGGCCTCCTGGACGAAGACGAGGTCCGGGGCGCAGGCGCGGATCACCCGGGCGAGGGCGTCCTCGTCGTCGCGCATCGAACGGACGTTGTAGCTCAGGACCCGGAGGACGGCCGAACCATCGCTCTCGGTACGGGAGTTGGGCAGCTCACTGATCGCCATGACGGTCAACATACGACGACCGCCCGCCGGGTCCGAGAGGACGCGGCGGGCGGTCGTCGTATGCCCCGGTACGGGGGTCAGCCCTGGCGGGCGAGGTCGGCCGCGCCGACCAGGCCGGCCTTGTTGCCGAGCTGGGCCGCGAGGACCTGCGCGTGCGGGCGCCACTGGCCGCCGATCAGCCAGCGCCGGAAGGACTTGCGGATCGGGTCGAGGACGAGGTCGCCCTCGTCCGAGACGCCGCCGCCGACGATGAACGCCGAGGGGTCGAAGAGCGAGGCCAGGTCGGCGAGACCGGCGCCCGCCCAACGGGCCAGCTCGCGGAAGGAGTCGACGGCCACCGGGTCGCCGGCGCGGGCGGCCTGGCTGACGTGCTTGCCCTCGATGCCCTCCGGGGTGCCGTCACCGAGGCCGAGGAGGATCTCCGCGCGCTCCGGGGTGGCGTTGGCGCGCTGCTTGGCGTACCGGACGAGCGCACGCCCCGAGGCGTACTGCTCCCAGCAGCCCTGGCTGCCGCAGCCGCACAGCAGACCGTCCGGGACGACCCGGATGTGGCCGAACTCGGCGGCCACGCCGAAGCGGCCGCGGCGCAGCTTGTTGCCGATGATGATGCCGCCGCCGAGGCCGGTGCCGAGGGTGATGCAGATGACGTCCTCGTGGCCCTTGCCGGCGCCGAACTTGTACTCGCCCCAGGCCGCCGCGTTGGCGTCGTTCTCGACGACCACGGGCAGGCCGACCCGCTGCTCGACCTTGTCCTTGAGCGGCTCGTGCCGCCAGTCGATGTTCGGCGCGAAGAGGACGGTCGCGCGCTTGTCGTCGACGTAACCTGCGGCTCCGATGCCGACGGCCTCGATCTGGTACCCCTTGCCGGCCTCGGAGACCGCGGCGCAGATCGCGTCGACGATGCCCTCGGGGGTCGGCGGGGTGGGCACGGTGTGGGTGTCGAGGATGTTGCCCTCCTCGTCGACCACGCCGGCCGCGATCTTCGTGCCGCCGATGTCGACGCCGATGGTGAGTCCCATGTGTCCCTCAGTTTTCGGTCGAGCCCCGCTAAGGCCCACCGTACCCGAGCGGGGATCGCCCGCCGATCAGTCGAGGTCGATGTGCTGGCCGGTTCCCGGCCCCTCGTCGCCCTTGCGGTCGTCCTTGCGGTCGCCCTCCGGTGGCGTGTCCGCGTCCCGGCGCGGATCGTCGGCGTCGGGTACGGAGCCGCCGCGGGTCCAGCGGCTCTCGTGGCCCTCGACGGCGGAGCGGTAGGCGGCGAGCAGCTCGCTGCCGGCGGCGGCGAGGTGGTCGAAGACCTGCGGGTTGCGCTCGATGACGGGCTCGACGACGGCCTTCGCCTGGTTGACGAGCTGCTGCACGGTCTCCACGGCGGTCTGCGCGGCCTGTCCGCCGAGGAGCGGGTTCCCGAGGCCGCCGGAGACCTTGTCGGCCACGGCCTCGAAGAGCTTGCGGAACTCCTCCGCGGGCGAGCCGGGCTCGGCCGCGCGCTGCGCCCTGCGGCGGGCCTTCTCCGCCTCCAGGTCCTCGGCACAGGCCTTGGCCCAGGCGTCCGAATCGCTCATGGCGTACTCCTCAGTGGCTGCGTACTTCGACGGTACACGCCGTCTCAGGGGGTACGGGGCCAGAGCCCGGGGTCGGGTGTGAAGCGGACCCGGAGGTCCCCGTCGACGAGCCCGGCGCCGGTGACGGTGCAGCGGCGCAGGGCGCCCGGCAGGGGCACGCCGCGGCGGAACGCGCCGACGGTCAGGAGCAGTTCGTCGCCGCGGCGGACGAGGGAGAGCTCCTCCTTGACGGCCCCCGGCAGCGGGATGTGCCAGACGAGGACGCCGTCCTCCTCGCGGCGGTCCTCGACGGCCCACTCCGGTACGGGGTCCGTCTTCTCGGCCCTGGCGGGCGAGAGGAGCACCAGGTCCTCGGCCCCGCGCGGGGCCCTGCCCAGATGCGGCAGCTCGTACAGCTCGCCCGCGCCGGCGGTACGGAGCTCCGCGAGGTGCCGGTGCTGTTCGGCGGTGAGGCCGGCGAGCCAGGGGTCCTCGGAGGTCGCGGGGAGTATCCGGTTGGCGACGACGGCGTCGAGGGCGAGGCGGTGGACGGCGAGGCCGAGGCGCGCGGTCCGCAGGGCACCGGCGGCGGCGGGGCCTGGTTCGAGGACGAGCCGGACGGTGGTGCCGGGGGCCTCGACGACGGCCTGGACGGCGGCGAGCTCGGCCTCCCAGCGGGCGGTCGTCTCGTACAGCCACTGCGCGGGCATGGGGACGCCGGCGAGCTGGGCGAGCATCGGGCGCAGCGCGCGGGCGGCCTGGCGCTCCGGGGGCAGGAGGCGGCGCAGATAGCGGCGGAGCTGACCGGGGAGGGCGAGGAGGGCGAGGGCCTCGTTGAGCGGGGGCAGATCGACGACGGCCAGCTCGTGGTCGCCCTCTCCGGCGTCCCTCAGGGCCCTGAGCAGGGCGAACTGCCGGCTCCCCGGGAGCTCGGTCAGCTCGGCGTCCTCGAAGGGGGCGGCGCCGAGGAGGTCGAGGGCGGCGGAGGAACGCTCCTGCAGGGCGAGGAACTCCCGCCGGAAGTCGGCGCCGGGCCGCGGCCGCAGCCTTTCGACGCCCGGGAGCGGGTCGGCGTCCTCGGAGACGAGCAGCACCCTACGGCCGGCCCGCGCCTCGGCGAGGGCGGTGGCGGCGGCGAGGGTGGTACGGCCGGCGCCGCCGGGTCCGGTGACAAGGATGATCCGCATACGGCGGAACGTTACCGGGGCGCGTTGTGGGCCCGGGCCCGCTGCCGTGTGGGCAATCGTCCCGCAGGGCGGGACGGGTGGGCACACGGGACGGCGCGCCCAGCGGCGCCTCCGCGTTCCGAGCCTGGACCCGCACCCCGATGCGCGGCGCACCCGTGGTGCGGGTTCAGGCGCGGGAGCCTCTGGCGCCGGCAAGGGCGCCGTTCCGTTGTGCCCACCCGTTCCGCCCCTTGCGGAACGCCTGCCCACAACGGGGTGGGCGCCGCCCCGGCGGAACGCGTGCCCACACGGCAGACGCTTACGCGCCCGATTCCACGCGCTGCTTCAGGCCCTGCAGGGCGCGGTCGATGATGACCTTCTCCGCCTTGCGCTTGATCATGCCGAGCATGGGGATCTTGACGTCCACCGTCAGCTGGTACGTCACCTCGGTGCGGTCGTCGCCGAGGGCCTTCAGCAGGTACGAGCCGTCGAGCGAGCGCAGCATCTGGGACTTGACCAGGGTCCAGGAGACCTCGTTGTCCCCGGTCCAGGTGTACGCCAGGGTGTGGTCGTCCTTGATGGCGCCGGCGTCCAGGAGCAGCCGGACCTTCTCCGCGCGGCCGGCCTCGTCGGACGAGAGGACCTCGGCCTCCTTGACCTCGCCGGTCCACTCGGGGTAGCGGGCGAAGTCGGCGATCACGCCCATGACGTCGGCCGGCGCCGCCTCGATGGTGATGCTCGAGCTGGTGTGTTCGGCCATCGCGGTGGCTCCTCCACTGTGCGGTCCGGCGGAAGTAAAAGGGGCACAGACGTGCCGACGGAAGGCTATCGCGCCCCCGCGGCCGCGCCGTCACCACTCCAGGGCGTAGGGCCTCCCGGTCGAGGCGAAGTGGCCGACGTTCACGCATTCCGTGCGACCGATCCTCATCCGCCGGGCGAGCGGCTGGTGGACGTGGCCGAAGAGGGAGTAGCGGGGCCGGACGCGGTGGATGGCGTCGAGCAGCGCCCGGCTGCCGCGCTCGAAGCGGCGGGCGACGGTGTCGTACGTCAGTTCCGGCACCTCCGGCGGGATGTGGGAGCAGAGGACGTCGACGTCGCCGAGGGCCTCGACCTTGGCGGCGTACTCCTCGTCGGAGATCTCGTAGGGGGTGCGCATGGGCGTGCGGAGCCCGCCGCCGACGAAGCCGAACACGAGCCCGCCGAGCTCGATCCGCTGCCCGTCGAGGACGGTCGTCCCGGGCCCGGCGAACTCGGGCCAGAACCGCGGGATGTCGACGTTCCCGTAGGTGGCGTACGTGGGGGTGGGGAAGGCGGCGAAGAGTTCGGCGTACTGGCGGCGGACCGCGGCCTCGATGGCGGTCTCGCGGTCGACGTCGAGCGCGGCCCAGAGGCTGCGTCCCAGGTCGCGGGCCTCGTCGAAGCGGCGGGCGGTACGGAGCTCGACGAGCCGGTCGGCGTTCTCGGTGCCGAAGAGGTCGGGGAAGATGCCCCGGCTGTGGTCGGCGTAGTCGAGGAAGAGGACCAGGTCACCGAGGCATATGAGGGCGTCGGCGCCCTCCCCCGCCTTGGCGAGGTCGCCGGCGTTGCCGTGCACGTCACTGACCACATGGACTCGCATGAGCCCACCTTAGGGGGTGTCACCTGCGGTTACTTGGGAGTCGTGAAACCTGTGGATTACTGTGCGCAGAGCACCGTCACGCATGTGTGACGCACGGAACATCTGGCCGGGACCCCCTATCGGGAACCATGTACTGGTGGGTAACGTCCGAGCGGTCCAGTCGTGCTCACCCCCACTGAGCACCTGCCCGATCATGGACTTCACCGGTGCATCACACAGAGCCGTGGCGCCGGCGCCCGATGAGGAGCAGCAGTCTTGCGCGAGTTCAGCCTTCCGGCCCTGTACGAGGTCCCCACGGACGGCAACCTGACGGATCTCATCCGCCGCAACGCCTCCCAGCACCCAGACGTCGCCGTGATGGGGCGCAAGGTCGACGGCGTCTGGACCGACGTCACCGCCACGCAGTTCCTCGCCGAGGTCCGGGGGGTCGCCAAGGGTCTGATCGCCTCCGGTGTGGAGCCGGGCGACCGGGTCGCGCTGCTGTCCCGTACGCGTTACGAGTGGGTGCTCCTCGACTTCGCGATCTGGAGCGCGGGCGCGGTGACCGTGCCGGTGTACGAGACGAGCTCGCCGGAGCAGATCCAGTGGATCCTCGGTGACTCGGGCGCGACGCTCGTCCTGGTGGAGAGCGCGGGACACGAGGAGTCGGTGGCGTCCGTCCGGGCGAACCTCCCGGGCCTCAAGGGCGTCTGGCAGATCGAGGACGACGCGCTCGCGCGGCTCACCGCCGCCGGCGAGGCGGTCTCCGACGAGCTGCTCGACGAGCGGATGTCGGCGGCGAACGCGGACGACCCGGCGACGATCGTCTACACCTCGGGCACGACGGGCCGCCCCAAGGGCTGTGTCCTGACGCACCGGGCCTTCTTCGCCGAGTGCGGCAACGTGGTGGAGCGGCTCAAGCCCCTCTTCCGTACGGGCGAGTGCTCGGTGCTGCTGTTCCTGCCGGCCGCGCACGTCTTCGGGCGGCTCGTCGAGGTCGCGTCCGTGATGGCGCCGATCCGGCTCGGCTGCGTCCCGGACATCAAGAACCTCACGGACGAGCTGGCCTCGTTCCGGCCGACGCTCATCCTGGGCGTGCCGCGCGTCTTCGAGAAGGTCTACAACTCGGCGCGGGCGAAGGCGCAGGCCGACGGCAAGGGCAAGATCTTCGACAAGGCCGCGCACACGGCCATCGCGTACAGCCGGGCGATCGGCACCCCGCAGGGCCCGTCCTTCGGTCTGCGGCTGAAGCACAAGGTCTTCGACAAGCTGGTCTTCAGCAAGCTGCGGGCGGTGCTGGGCGGTCGCGGCGAGTACGCCATCTCGGGCGGCGCCCCGCTGGGCGAGCGGCTCGGCCACTTCTTCCGGGGCATCGGCTTCACGGTCCTGGAGGGCTACGGCCTGACGGAGTCGTGCGCGGCGACGGCGTTCAACCCGTGGGACCGGCAGAAGATCGGCACGGTCGGTCAGCCGCTGCCGGGCTCGGTGGTGCGGATCGCGGACGACGGCGAGGTGCTGCTGCACGGCGAGCACATCTTCACGGAGTACTGGAACAACCCGACGGCGACGGCCGAGGCGCTCGCGGACGGCTGGTTCCACACGGGTGACATCGGCACCCTCGACGAGGACGGCTACCTCGCGATCACCGGCCGCAAGAAGGAGATCCTGGTGACGGCGGGCGGCAAGAACGTCGCCCCGGCGGTCATCGAGGACCGGATCCGCGCGCACGCGCTGGTCGCGGAGTGCATGGTGGTCGGCGACGGGCGTCCGTTCGTGGGCGCGCTGGTCACGATCGACGAGGAGTTCCTCGGCCGCTGGGCGAGCGAGCACGGCAAGCCGACCGGTTCGACGGCGGCCTCCCTGCGGGAGGACGCGGAGCTCGTCGCGGAGGTCCAGCGGGCGATCGACGACGGCAACGCCGCGGTGTCCAAGGCGGAGTCGGTCCGCAAGTTCCGTATCCTTCCGGCCCAGTTCACGGAGGAGGCGGGGCACATCACCCCGTCCCTGAAGCTGAAGCGGAACGTGGTGGCGAAGGACTTCGCGGACGAGATCGAGGCGATCTACGCCAAGTAGGAGCGCGTACGAAGGGGCCCGGGGCGATCACATCGCCCCGGGCCCCTTCGCCGTACCGAGCCGGGGCCGGTCCGCCGGCCCCGGGCCCCGATCTGCCGGACCGGCCCTACAGCAGCTCGCGCAGCCGCTCCGCGAGGAGGTCCCAGCGCCAGCGCTCCTCCACCCAGGCCCGGCCCCGCTCGCCCATGCGGGCGCGGAGCTCGGGGTCGAGGAGGAGGGTGGCGACGCGGTCGGCGGTCTCCTCGGCGGACTCGCCGCGGACCACCCAGCCGGTCTCGCCGTCGAGGACGGCGTCGGGCGCGCCGCCGGAGTCGCCCGCGACCACGGGCAGGCCGGTGGCGGAGGCCTCCAGGTAGACGATGCCGAGGCCCTCGACGTCGAGGCCGCCGCGCCGGGTGCGGCAGGGCATGGCGAAGACGTCGCCGGCCCCGTAGTGGGCGGGCAGCTCGGACCAGGGGACGGCGCCGGTGAAGCGTACGGATCCGGCCACGCCGGTCTCGGCGGCGAGACGGCGCAGGTCCTTCTCGTACGGTCCGCCGCCGACGATCAGGAGGACGGCGTCCGGGACCCGGCTCAGGATCGCGGGCAGGGCCCGGATCAGGGTGTCCTGGCCCTTGCGCGGGACGAGCCGGGAGACGCAGACGACGACGGGGCGGTCGCTGAGCCCGAGGCGGGCGCGGACCTCGTCGCCGCCCGAGTCGGGGTGGAAGGTCTTCTCGTCGACGCCGGGCGGGAGCTGGACCATGCGCCGGGCGGCGGCCGGGCTGAGGGCGGTCGCGATCCGGGAGCGGGTGTACTCGCCGAGATAGGTGATCGTGTCCGTGCCCTCGCCGATGCGGCCCAGGAGCTGCCGGGCGGCCGGGAGCTGGGCCCAGCCGGCCTCGTGCCCGTGGGTGGTGGCGACGAGCCGCTTCGCGCCCGCCCTGCGCAGGGCGGGGGCCATCAGGCCGAGCGGCGCGGCGGCGCCGAACCACACGGACTCGCAGCCGTGCTCGCGGAGGAGCGCGGTGGCGCGGGCGGTGACCCGAGGAGTCGGCAGCAGCATGGTGGTGCGATCCCGCACGACCGTGAAAGGCTGTTCGGCATCGAACGCCGCCGTCGCCTCGATCCCTTCGCGGCTGCGCTTCCACGTGGAGGCGTAGACCACGATCCGGTCGGGGTCCAGGCGGAGTGCCATGTTGTGCAGGAAGGCCTGGATTCCGCCGGGACGCGGCGGGAAGTCGTTGGTTACGATCAGGGTCTTGTGCATCGTGGCCGACAGTACGCGATGCCCACCACCGCCCGGCAACACGACCGCCCCGCCACCGCGGGCCGACAGGACAAGGACGCGACAGTGACGACGGGTGCCGTGGAGAACGGGTCACGCACGGGTCTGAGACTTCCGCTCGGCCTCTGGGGTCTGTCCAGGGTCCTGCTGCTGCTCTGCGTCTTCAAGGTCGTGGTGATCCCCGGCCCCGACATCACCTTCGACGTCCGGGACATCTACCAGGGCTGGTACGAGGTCCTGCGGACGGGCACGTATCCGCTGGACGACGTCACCTGGCAGTACCCGCCGGCCGCGGCGTTCGCGATCCTCGCCCCCGGTCTGCTGCCGTTCCTCGACTACGCGTCCGCGTTCTTCGTCCTCGCCTTCCTCTGCGACGCGCTGGTCTTCGGGCTGCTCCTGCACACGGGCCGCCGCGCGGGCCGCTCCTCGCGGGGTGCCTGGTTCTGGCTCGCGGGCGTCCCGCTGCTCGGCCCGACGGCGTACGCCCGGTACGACGTGATGGTCACCGCCGTGGCGGTGGCGGGGCTGCTCGCGGCGGGCCGGAGCCCGCGCGTCCTCGGCGCGCTCGCCGGTTTCGGCGCGGTCCTGAAGGTGTGGCCGGTGCTGCTGCTCGCGGGCACGCCGAAGGGGCGGGCGACCCTGCGGTCCTGGTCGGTGGCGGTGGGCGCGGGGGCCGCGGTCCTGGCGTTCTGCGTGGTGTGGATGCCGGGGGCGCTGGCCTTCCTCGGCTTCCAGCGGGACCGGGGCACGGAGGTCGAGTCGCTGGGCTCGATGGTCTTCCACGTCGTCCGGCACTTCGGCTGGGAGGGCGAGGCGATCATGAACTACGGGTCGATCGAGTTCCTCGGCCCGTACGTGTCGACGGTGTCGACGGTCGCGCTCGGCCTCACGGTCGCCGCCTTCGGCTGGCTGCTGGTGTGGCGGATCCGGGCGCGGGCCTTCGCCTCGTCGACGGTGGCGGACGCGGCCTTCGTGGCGGTGCTGCTGTTCACGACGACGAGCCGGGTGCTCTCCCCCCAGTACATGCTGTGGCTGGTCGGTCTGGCCGCGGTGTGCCTCGCCTTCCGGTCGAGCCGGATGCGGAAGCCCGCGCATCTGGTGCTGTGGGCGACGGCGGTGACGCAGTTCGAGTTCCCGGTGTGGTTCTCGCACGTGACGCGGAGCGATCCGCTGGGCGTGGCGGTGCTGTTCACGCGGAACGGTCTGCTGATCGCCGCCACCCTCATCGCGTGCCGGATCCTGTGGCGTCACACGGTGACGGAGCCGCGTCTCGCCGAGGCCGGCGAGGCTGCCGCCCAGGAGGCTCAGCCGGAGCGCGAGAAGGCCCTGTCCGGCTCGTTCTGAGTCCTCCCGGGGGCCGCCGTGACCGTACGGCGGTGCAGCAGGCCGAGGGCCGCGCACTGGGCCGCCATGGCGAGGGCCATCGCGAGGCAGATCCCGGGGAGGCCGAGCCCGGCGCCTGAGAGGGCGTACGCGAGGGGGAGCTGGACGAGGACGCCGGCGACGGTGATCCGGGCGAGGTACGGGCTGGCTCCGGTGCCCTCGAAGACCCCGGCGAGCGCGATGTACCCGGCCATGAGCAGCAGATAGGGGCCGAGGCAGCGCAGGAAGAGCGCGCCCGCCTCCGCCACGGCGGGCCCGGCGCCGAAGGCGCGCATGACGGGGCCGGCGGCGAGGAGCAGCAGGAGCGCGGCGCCCGCGCCGAGGGTGCCGCCGAGGAGGAGGGCCTGCCGGCCGACGGCCCGCCGTTCGTCGCTGCCCGCGCCGAGCAGGTGGGCGCTGTGGATGGAGGCGGCCTGCCGGACGGCGTAGAAGGCCATGGTCGCCACGTACATGGCCTTGGTGGCGATGCCGTAGGCGGCGATCTCGGTGACGCCGAGCCGGGCGACGACGGAGACGAGCGCGAGGGCTCCGGCCATCCGGACGGCGAAGTCGACGGCCATGGGCAGTCCGGTGGCGGCGGTGCGGCGCAGCGCGGCGGCCGTGGGCAGGGCCGCCCGGGCCGCCCGGGCGGCCTTGAGGAGCGGGTCGCGGCGCAGGGCGAGGAGGCCGGCTGCGAGGGCGACGCCGCGGCCGGTGACGGTGGCGAGGGCGGCGCCCTGCACCCCGTACGCGTGGATGAGCAGCGGGTCGAGGACGAGGATCAGCCCGTTGGCGAGGAAGGCGAGCCGCATGGGGGTGCGGGTGTCGCCGGCGCCCTTGAGGATCCCGTCGAGGACGTTGGTGGCGAAGAAGACGGCGGTGCCGGGGAGCGAGATCGCGAAGTAGGCGGTGGCCAGGGCGTGCGCGGGGTGGTCGGAGCCGCCGAGCAGGAGGGCGGCGAGCGGGTCGCGCAGCAGGTAGCCGCCGAGGGCGACGGGCGGTACGAGCAGGGCGCAGAGGGCGGTGCCGCCGCGGACGGCCGCGCGGACGGCGCCGGGGTCGTCGGCGCCGCGGGCGCGGGCGACGAGGACGGTGGTGCCGGAGCCGGCCATGAGGACGACGCCGAGCAGGAGGTTCTCGACGTTGGTGGCGACGGCGACGGCGGCGACGGCGTCCCCGCCGAGCCGGGCGACCCAGATCATGTTGATGACGCCGGCGGCGACTCCGGCGAGGAGTTCGAAGTAGACCGGGCGGGCGAGCCGGACGAGTGTGCGGCGGTGCGAGGACATGACGAAGAGACCCCTCTTTCCGATGTACCTCGATTAGAGGTACATCGGAAAGAGGTAGCATGGGGGGCGGTCCCCCGACAAGCGCGAAGGAGTGGTGCCCGGTGCTGGAGCTGTCGATCCTGGGCTTCCTGTACGAGAAGCCGCTGCACGGCTACGAGCTCAAGGAGCGCATCCAGGGCCTGAGCGGCCACGTCCGCCCGGTCAGCGACGGCGCCCTCTACCCGGCCATCACCCGGCTCGTGAAGAACGGCCTGGTCGACAGCCGTACGGAGCCCGGCGCGGGCGCGGCCCCGCGCCGCACCCTCTCGCTCACCCCCGAGGGCCGCCGGGAGCTCCTCGCCCGGCTGCGCACGCCCAAGGACGCCGAGATCACCGACGGCCAGCGCTTCTTCACCCTGCTCGCCTTCCTGCGGCACCTGCCCGACCCGGCGGACCAGGCGGCCGTCCTCCGCCGCCGCCAGGAGTTCCTGGACACCCCGGCCAGCTTCTTCTACGAGGACGGGGCCCCGGTCACCGTCGAGCGGGCGCCCGACCTCTTCCGCCAGGGGATGCTGCGGATCGCCCGCGCGACGGGCACGGAGGAGAAGGCCTGGCTGAAGGAGGCCCTGGCGGAGCTGGAGGGCACACGCCCTAGCCGAGCCGCTCCGCCAGGTACGCCCGCCAGTCGGCGGTGAACTCCTCCGGCGTGGTGCCCAGGACCTCCCGGAGCGCCTTCTCCACCGCGCCGTCCCGGCCCGGGTGCGCACCCACCGCCCGGTAGAACGCGGTCAGCTTCTCCTCGCCCCAGCGGCCCGCGATCAGCTCGCAGGCCAGCCAGCCGCCCTCGTAGGCCCGGGCCAGGGCCTCCGCGTCCCCGCCGAAGGAGAAGGCCTCGTCCACGGGGAGCTCCGCCGGGAGGTCGCCGGCCAGCACCGCGCGGCGCAGCTCGGGGGCGGCCTGGGCGGCGGTGCGTTCGGTCCCCCGGTAGGCGACCCAGTCGGCGAAGCCCTCGGAGAGCCAGACGGGGGTGGCCTTCGTCGTCTGGGCGCGGGTGGCGACATGGGTGGTCTCATGGGTGAGGACCAGCTGCCGGCCGAAGGCTCCCAGCACCGTGTACGCGTCCGGGTTCACGATCACCCGGTCCGCGGGCGCGTGGGGGCCGCCGCCGGTCCGGCCGGTCGTGACGGCCGCGATGCCCCGGTAGGAGGCGGCGGGACCGCCGAGGAGCCGGCCCATCGCCTCGATCGATCCGGGCACGAGGACCACGACCCGGCCCGCCCAGTTCCCGTGCCAGGCCTCCCCGACCGCCGGGACCGCCCGGTCCGCGGCCGCCGCGATCTCCCGCAGCCGCTCCTGGCTCTGCCCCACGCCGAGGACCAGGCTGCGCCTGCCGGTCACGGCCGTGACCTCGCCCTGCTGCCACAGCTGCTGCGGGGCGCCCTCGGCGGCGCGGTCGCCGGTCACGTACCAGCGCCCGTCCCGCTCGGCGAGGTCGAGGACCCGCTCGGTGGTGGCGGGCCCGGAGTCGTAGCCCTTGATCCGGTAGCCGAGCTCGGCCCTGGCGATGACCCGGCCCTCTCCGGCCCGGTCGACATCGGTGACCCGGTAGCTCCAGCCGCCCAGCGGGACCTTCGCGAGCCGTTCGAACTCGGTGCGCGCGGCCGGTACGAGCGCGGGGTCGAGGGCCTCCAGGTAGCCGGCCTCGTCCCGGTCGAGCAGGGCCCTCGCATGCCGGTCGAGCAGGCTCTGGACCTCCCCGGAGGCCGGGCCCACCGGGGCGGGGGCCGCGCATCCGCCGAGGGCGAGCACCGCGGCCAGCAGCCCCGCCGCCGCACCGCGCACCGCTCCACTCCGCCTGCCCGCCACGCCCCCGATCGTACGGGGGGCGCTGTCAGACGCGGGTCACTGTGACGTGGGACATCATGTTCACCGGGTCGTAGCGGACCCGGGCGCCCGGGTAGGGGGCGTGGATGACCTGGCCGTTCCCGGCGTAGATCGCCACATGGCTGGCGTCGCCGCGGTACGTGACGAGGTCGCCCGGTTGCGCCTGGGAGAGCGGCACCTGGCGGCCGGCGTACCGCTGCGCCGATGAGGTGCGGGGCAGGCTGATCCCGGCCTGCCGGTACGACCAGACCATCAGGCCCGAGCAGTCGAAGGCGGACGGGCCGGTCGCCCCCCACACGTACGGCCTGCCGATCGCGCTGCGGGCGGCGATCACCGCGGCGGCGGCCCGCGAGGGGCCGAGGTCGGCGAGCGGCGGCAGCTCCTCGGCGGGCGCGTCGGCGCGCTCGCCGGTGCGGGAGGCGCGGTCGTAGTCGGCGCGCTCCTCGACGGTGAGGGAGGCGAGCACCCGGCGGGCCTCGGCGAGCTTCCGCTCGACGGTGCGCTTGTGGCGGGCGACCTCGGCCCGGCTGCGCTCCAGTTCGCCGAGGGCCGCGCGGGCCTCGCTCCGCTTCTGGTTCAGGGCGCGCTGCTCGCGCAGGAGTTCGCCGAGTGCGGCGCCCTGGCGGGCGGTGACCCGGTCCAGGGCGGTGGCCCGGTCCAGGTAGCTGTCCGGGTCGGAGGAGAGCAGCAGGGCGAGGGCGGGGTCGATGCCGCCGGAGCGGTACTGGGCCCCGGCGACCGAACCGAGCGCGCCCCGCATGCGGTTGATGCGCTCCTGGCCGCGGGCGAGGCTGTCCTGCGCCTGCGAGACGGTCCTGCGCAGCGCGTCCGCCTTCTCGTCCGCCCGGTTGTAGCCCTCGGTGGCCTTCTCGGCCTCCTCGAAGAGGCGGTCGACCGTGGCGCGGGTGGCCGCGGGCGTGGCCCCGGGGTCGGCGCTCGCGGGGACAGCCCCGAGGGACGCCGCCGCGGTGGCCGCGGCGGCGGCGGTGAGGACGGTGACCCGGGCGGGTCGGCGGTGGGACGCCACGGATCGCGCTCCGTTCGGCTCGACGCAGACTGGCGCGGCAGACAGTAGCCGCTGATCAGTCCTCGTCCAACGAAGCCGCCGGGCACACAAAGTGACGCCCCGCCGGAGAACACAGGTCACCGGCGGGGCGTCAGGTCAGTGCGCGTCGCGGCGAACCACCCGATTGGGCGGTGTGCCGCAGCGGTTCACGGGGTGGGTCAACCGGCGATCCGGACGCCGAACTGGAAGGTGCCCATGTAGTCCATGGACTCGTAGCGGACGACCGCGCCCGGCTTGGGGGCGTGCAGGATCGTGTTGTTGCCCGCGTACAGGCCCACGTGCGACAGGCTGTTGAAGAAGACCAGGTCGCCCGGCTTGAGCTGGCTGCGGCCGATCTTCACGCCGTCGTTCTGCTGGGTGTAGGTGGTGCGGGTGAGGGTGACGCCGGCCTGACGGTAGGACCACATGGTCAGACCGGAGCAGTCGTACGAGTTGGGGCCCTCGGCACCGGAGACGTACGGCTTGCCGAGCTGGGTGGCGGCGGCGGAGAGCGCGGCGGCGCCGAAGCCGTTCGCGGGGACCTCGCTGCCGAGGTTGACGCGCTCGGCGGCGCCGCGGCTGGCCCGCTGCTCCTGCTCCTGCATCTTGGCGCGCTCGGCGGCGGTGAGGCTGTTGAGGAGCTTGCGGGCCTCGGCCAGCTTGCCCTGGTACTTGGCCTTCTTGGCGCCGAGGGTCTTGCGGACGTCCTCGAGGTCGGCCAGCTTCGAGGTGGCCTCGGCCCGCTGCTGGGCGAGCGTGCGCTGCTTGGCCTGGATCGAGGTGAGCACGTCGGCCTGCTGGGCGCTCAACTGGTCGATCGCGGACGCCTTGTCGAGGTAGGTGTCCGGGTCGGAGGAGAGGAAGAGCTGGAGCGCGGGGTCGATGCCGCCGGAGCGGTACTGGGCGCTGGCGACCGAACCGATCTGGTCGCGCAGGGTGTTGAGCTCCTGCTGACCGCGGGCCACCTTGTCCTGGAGGGCGCCGATCTCCTTCTGCAGCTTCCCGCGGCGCTCGTCGGCGAGGTTGTACTGCTCCGTGGCCTCTTCGGCCTCGTGGTTGAGGGCGTCGACCTTCGCCTTGACCTCGTCGATCTTGGGCTTGGCGGGGGCCGCCTGGGCGCCGGACTGGGCGGTGAGGGCCACGGCGGCGGCCGCGGTGACGGTGAGCACGGTCACACGGGTGCGGCTCGGCTGCTTGGGTCGACGGTGGGACGCCACGAAGGCGAGCTCCTTCTTCCTCAGAGCCGCCCAACCGGTCACGGGCAGGCGGTTCCTCCGCCGCCACCCCGGATGGGTGATCAACCGCGCGAAGGTTCGATGCCCGACCCTAGTGACCAAGTTGTGATCAGTTCAAATCCCGCTGGCAAAATTCTCGCCCACGCACCACTTTATTTACATTCATCACACGGCCTGTGATGGGCACTTGACGGTGCGCCATCCAGAATTCGGGCATAACGCCCAGGAGTTGCGATGCGTTACGAGAGGCGCGAAAGCCGCTTCAGCAACAAGGCGGACGCCACCGGCCGCGCCCCCGCCTTCGCGACGCCGTCGGCCACCTCGCGGTCGGTGGAGACCACCACGACCGGACGGCCCGGCGGCTCCGCCCTGACCAGCTGACGGATCAACTCGTCCGCCGTGACACCGGGCTTGGAGAACAGCACCCGCACCCCGCGCGGCGGGGCGAGCAGCACCGGGGCCGCCAGCTCCGCCCCGTCGAAGACACAGGTGACCTCGGCGCCCGAGCGGGCCGCAAGCGCCGAGAGCCCGCCGAGCAGCCGCAGCCGCTGCTTCTCCAGCGGCATCGTCGGATAGCCGGTCTTGGTGACGTTGTAGCCGTCGACGACCAGATGCGCCTGCGGCAGCGCGAGCAGCTGGTCGAGCAGCGCCGGGTCCGTCTCGGAGAGCGCCCGCGCCGCGATGTCCTTCGGCGACATCCGCCCCGGCTCCACCGCGTCCACGGTGTCCGCCGGGTGCACCGAGACGGGCGGCAGCGCGAGTTCGCGCCGCAGCCCCTGGGCCGCGTCGAGGACCGTGTCGAGCAGCAGCCGCAGCCGCATGTCCTCCACCGAGCGGCCCTCACGGGCGGTCCTGCGGCTCGCCTCCAGGGCCGCCTCGACCTCGCCCAGCCGCGCCTTGAGCCGCCGGGTCTCGCTCTCGGCGGCCGAGACCTGGGCCGCCGACTCGGCCCGCGCGGCCTCGATCTCGCCCCGGACCTTGCGCAGCGCCGCCTCGCCGCGCTTGACGTCGCTCTGGGCGCTGCGCAGCTTGCGCTGAAGCGATTCCGCTTCCTTCCGGGCGGCGTCCAGATCGCGCCTGAGCTGCTCGGTCTCGCCCCGGGAGCGGTCCTGGGCCGCGGCCAGCTCCTCGCGCAGCCGCTCCAGCTCGCGCCGGCCGGCCTCGTCGGCCCGCTCGGCGTCGGCCCGCTGGGCCTCCTCGCCGGCGGCGGCGACGAGCTTGACCCAGCCGGGCGGGCGCAGCACATAGGCGGCCGCCGCCACGTCGACGGGGTCGGCGGCCGCGGGCGGGGCGCCGGTCTCCACGGCTCCGGCCAGCTCGGGCTGGCCCTGCTTGAACCGTTCGCCGATCCGCTGCCGGAAGAGCGGGTCGCTCTCCAGGGCGGCGGCCATCGCGTTGCCGGCGAACTTGGCCCGCCGGCTCGCGGTGAAGCGGGCGTACTGCCGCAGGGGCGCGGGCAGCTCCGCGACGGTGAGCCCGCCGAAGGCGTCCGCGACCAGCGCGACGACCCGTCGCCGTACACCTTCCGGCAATGGGTGGTCGAGCGTCTCGGCAGCGTCACCTGCCGCGCCGGCCGGCTCACCACCGTGCGCGGGCTGCTCCACGATCCGTCACCCCTATGTCGTCCGCGCCGTCCCTCAGGAAGCGGCGCCCGGCCTGTCCACCAGTTCGATCTGGTCCACCGCGTTGCACCAGCGGCAGCGGACCGACTCGATGGTCTCACTGACCACCTGCCGCTCCTCGACCGTCGGATCCCCGGCGAGGTCCAGATGGACGTACTCCACGACCTTGGACGAGCGGGTCACGTCGAAGCGGGTCAGATTGCCGCAGAGCGTGCAGCGCCAGCGGGTCTCGTCGGTCGGCAGGGGAACCGTCGTCATCGGTGCCGTCCTTCTTCCTGTTGCGTGGTACCAGGTGCGGGTGCCGCGGTGCGCCGTCGAACTGCGGTGGTGGTGCCCGTAACCCTACGGCCTCGCGGGGAGGGCGGGGCACGGCGAGGCACTCTGTCCACTTCGGCCCCGGTACGCCATGATCTGTCCATGATCGACTGGCGAGGTGCGGCCCTCGGTGCCTGGCGGGGCACCCGCAGCGGACCCACGGTGACGTACGGACTGATCGCCGCCTGCTGCCTGCTCTTCGCCCTCAGTCCGGTCTCCGGACTCAACCCGGGGTACGGCACGGGCGACGAGCTCCTGGCCGCCCAGGGCGCCTACTTCCGCCGCTGGGGCGTCGTCCCCGCCGAGCTGACCGGCGGCGACCCGCGCGCCCTGCTCACCCCGCTGACCGCGCTCTTCGTCCACGGGAGCTGGCTCCACCTCCTGGGAAACATGCTGTTCCTGTACGTCTTCGGCGCCATGGCCGAGGAGCGCATGGGCGCCGTCGAGTTCTGCCTCTTCTATCTGGGCACCGGCTACATCGCCCTGTCCGGCTACGCGGTGGCGCACGCGGACAGCGAGCAGACCCTGGTCGGGGCGTCCGGGGCGATCTCCGCGGTGCTCGGGGCCTTTCTCTTCCTCTTCCCCCGATCCCGGGTCACCAGCCTCTTCCCCTTCCTGTTCTTCCTGCCGCTGCGCTTCCCCGCCTGGATCGTGCTGATCTTCTGGTTCACGCTCCAGTGGCTGGCCGCGCGGGCGGCGGGCGCGGGGCCGGGCGTCGCCTATCTGGCCCATGTCGTGGGCTTCTCCGTCGGCTTCCTCTACGCCTGGGTGCGCTTCCGCGGTGGGGATAGAGTGAAAGCCCAAGCCGCGGCGACCGAGGGAGAAAGCCAGCCGTGATCACCGCGATCGTGCTCATCAAGACCAGCGTGGACCGCATCCCCGAGATCGCCGAGTCGATCGCCGCGCTCGACAGCGTCAGCGAGGTCTTCTCGGTCACCGGTACGTACGACCTGATCGCCATGGTCCGGGTGCCGCGCCACGACGACCTGGCGGACGTGATCCCCGGCCGGATCAGCAAGATCCCGGGCGTCGAGGCCACGGACACGCACGTCGCCTTCCGGACGTACTCCCAGCACGACCTGGAGGCGGCCTTCGCCATCGGTCTGGAGTCCTGACCCCGGACCCGCGGCACGACTGAAGGGGGCCTCCCGACCGGGAGGCCCCCTTCACCCGTACGAGTGAGCAATCAGCCGCGGTCCGGGACGCAGCGGCCGTCCTCGGTGCGGTACTTCCACTGCGCGCCGTCCCGGACGAGCTCCTTCACGGCGCCGACGAACCGGTCCACGTGCTCGTCCGGCGTACCGGCGCCGAAGCTCACCCGAATGGCGTTGAGGGAGCGCTCGCCGGGCGCGGCCTCGGGGGCGCCGCACTCCCCCGGGTCCTGCGGGTCGCTGCCGAGCAGGGTGCGGACCAGCGGGTGGGCGCAGAACAGGCCGTCGCGGACGCCGATGCCGTACTCGGCGGAGAGCGCGGCGGCGAAGTGGGAGCTGTTCCAGCCCTCCACGACGAAGGAGATGACGCCCACGCGGGGCGCGTCGTCGCCGAAGAGCGAGAGCACCCGCACCTCGGGCACCTCGGCCAGGCCCTCGCGGACCTTGGCGATCAGGAGCTGCTCGCGGGCGACGAGGGAGTCGAAGCCGGCCTCGGTCAGCGCCTTGCAGGCGGAGGCGATCGAGTAGACGCCGATGACGTTCGGCGAACCGGCTTCATGTCGGGCCGCGGTGGTGTGCCACTCCACGTCCACACCACCGTCGGCCCGACGGGCTACCTTGCGGGACGCTCCACCGCCCGCGAGGTAGGGCTCGGAATCCTGCAGCCAGTCGGCACGGCCGGCGAGGACGCCGGAGCCGAAGGGCGCGTACAGCTTGTGCCCGGAGAAGGCGACCCAGTCCACGTCCAACTCCCTTACGGAGACGGGGTGGTGGGGGGCCAGCTGGGCGGCGTCGAGCACGATCCGGGCGCCGTGCGCGTGCGCGGCGGCGGCGAGCTCCTTCACGGGCCACAGCTCACCGGTGACGTTGGAGGCGCCGGTCACGCAGACGAGGGCGGGACCGTAGGGGTCGCGGTCGGCGAGGGCGCGCTCCAGGGTCTCGACGGCCTGCTCCGGGGTGCGCGGCGCGTTGAGGTAGGTGACGCGGGCGTCCCTCCAGGGCAGCAGGGAGGCGTGGTGCTCGGTCTCGAAGACGAAGACCTGGCAGCCGGCCGGGATCGTGGCGGCGAGCAGGTTCAGCGAGTCGGTGGTGGAGCGGGTGAAGACGACCTGGTCGTCCGGGCGGCAGTCGAGGAACTCGGCGACGGTGACGCGGCTGTTCTCGAAGAGGTCGGTGGAGAGCTGGGAGAGGTAGCCCGCTCCGCGGTGGACGCTGCCGTAGTACGGGGCGTACGCGGCGACGTCGTCCCAGACCCGCTGGAGGGCCGGCGCGCTGGCCGCGTAGTCGAGCGCCGCATAGGTCACCTCGCCGCCGGTGACGAGCGGGACGGTCACGTCCCGGCCGAGGACCGGCAGCGGGGCGGCGCAGCAGGGGTCGGCGGACTCGGCGGCGACGGCGGTCTCGACGGTGGCGGCGTTCGGGCATGCGGACATGGCGGTATCTCCCGGCATAAAAAGGGCGCGAAAAGGCGTGAAAGGGCCCGCAGGGCAGCGCGAAGAAGGGTGCCGCGTACGGGCGGAAAAGGTGGAGAGAGGGGCCGAAGGGGCCCTAACGCATTCGCTTGCTCACGAGACACCGCTCCCTAGAGGACCAAGGACCCCAGGGTGGTGCGCAGGGGTCCGCGCTTGCCGCAGGCTTCTGCCGTACGACCTGGTCTTCACCCGGGGCACCCCGCCACGGACGGAGGGTTGCCGGACAGCCAGCCGGGGCTTGAGGGCTGTCGCTCATGACCTGATACAGAACGTAGTTCAGCTGATCGACGACGCGCAACCCCGTCCGCATGCCGGACGGGGCCGCGTGTCGCGCGTCAGCGGTGGGTGGCGGCGATCCACCGCTCCAGGGACCGCTGGGCCGCGCCGGAGTCGATCGCCTCCGCGCCCTTCGCGATTCCCGCGGCCAGCTGCTCCGCGAGGGTGCCCGTGCCGGGGTCGAGGGCGGTGAGCGCCGCCGCCGCGTTGAGCAGCACCGCGTCCCGTACCGGACCGGTCTCCCCCGCGAGCAGCCGGCGGGCGACGTCGGCGTTGTACGAGGCGTCCTCGCCGCGCAGCGCCTCCAGGGTGACGAGGTCGATGCCGACGTCCCGCGGGTCGAAGCGCTCCTCGGTGACACCGCCGTCCCGGACCACCCAGACCCGGGAGGTGGAGGTGGTGGTGAGCTCGTCCAGGCCGTCGTCGCCACGGAAGACCAGGGCCGAGTTGCCGCGCTCGGCGAGGACCCCGGCGACGATGGGCGCCATCCGCGGGTCGGCGACGCCGACGGCCTGGGCCCGCACCTTGGCGGGGTTGGTCAGCGGGCCGAGGACGTTGAAGGTCGTCCGGATGCCCAGCTGGCCGCGGGCCGCGGCGACGTGCCGCAGCGAGGGGTGGAACTTGATCGCGAAGCAGAGGGTGATGCCCGCTTCGTCGGCGACCTCGGCGACCCGCTGCGGGGTCAGGTTCAGATTGACGCCGAGCTTCTCCAGGACGTCGGAGGAGCCGGAGGCGGAGGATGCGGCGCGGTTGCCGTGCTTGACGACCTTGGCGCCGGTCCCGGCGACCACGATCGACGCCATCGTGGAGATGTTCACCGTCTTGGCGCCGTCACCACCGGTGCCGACGATGTCGACGGTCCGCCCGGGCACCTCGATGACGTTGGCGTGCGCGTACATGGTCCGGACGAGGCCGGCGATCTCCTGCACGGTCTCGCCCTTGGCGCGCAGCGCGACCATGAAGCCGGCGATCTGCGCGTCGGTCGCCTCGCCGCTCATGATCAGGTCCATCGCCCAGGCCGTGTCGTCGGCGGAGAGGTCGTGGCCGTCGAGCAGGCCGTTCAGCAGGACGGGCCAGGAGCGGCCCGCCGACGTAGGTCCTCCAGCGGGGGTCGCAGCGCTCATGGCAGCTCCTGATGATCACGTGACGGATACACACCCACCCTATCGAGGTCCGGGGACGGCAAAGAGCCCCGTCCATCGAATGGACGGGGCTCTCGCCGTGGCGACCTCTACAAGGTCAGGTGTTCAGGTGATCAGTGGTGGCCGTGGCCGCTCTGGATCTCCTTGTACTCCTCGACCGTGGGCTTGGCGATCTGGCTGTCGTCGCCGTAGTAGCCCTTGTTGAGCTTGACCCGGAGCTTCTCCATGCGGCCGATCTTGCGCTCCACGCCGTTCTCGTCGACGGCCGGCGGAAGCTCCGCGGCCTCGTACTGCTCGTGCGCCGTGAGGCGGTGCAGCTCGCCCTGGCTGAGCGGCTCGTGGACCTCGACGAACTCACCGTGCGGGAGGCGCTTGATGATGCCCGACTCGCGGCCGTGCAGCACCTTGTCCTTGTCGCGGCGCTGGAGGCCGAGGCAGATCCGCTTGGTGGCGATGAACGCGATGACCGGGCCGAGGAAGAAGAAGATCCGCACGAACCAGGTGATCGAGTTGATCGACAGGTGGAAGTGGGTCGCCCAGAGGTCGTTTCCACCACCGATGAGCATGACCATGTACGCGGTGATCCAGGCGACACCGAAGGCGGTGCGCGTCGGAGCGTTGCGCGGGCGCTGCGCGATGTGGTGCTCGCGCTTGTCGCCGGTGATCCAGGACTCGATGAACGGGTAGACCGCGATGGCCGCGAGGACCGCCGGGAAGATCGCCAGCGGGATCATCACGCCGAGGACCAGCGTGTGGCCCCACAGGTTGATCTCCCAGCCCGGCATGACACGGATCAGACCCTCGGCGAAGCCCATGTACCAGTCGGGCTGGGCGCCGGTGGACACCTGGTCCGGGCGGTACGGGCCGATGGCCCAGATCGGGTTGATCGAGGCGATCGCCGCGATGATCGCGATGACGCCGAAGACCAGGAAGAAGAAGCCTCCGGCCTTCGCCATGTACACGGGCAGCAGCGGCATGCCCACGACGTTGTCGTTCGTCCGGCCGGGGCCGGCGAAGTGCGTGTGCTTGTGGACGAACACCAGGATGAGGTGGGCGACCACGAGACCCAGCATGATGCCGGGCAGCAGCAGCACGTGCGCCGAGTAGAACCGGGCGACGAAGTCGCCGCCGGGGAACTCGCCGCCGAACAGGAACATCGAGAGGTACGTGCCGATGACCGGCACGGACAGGATCGCGCCCTGCATGAAGCGGACACCGGTGCCGGAGAGCAGGTCGTCCGGGAGCGAGTAACCGGTGAAGCCGGTGAACATGCCCAGGAAGAACAGCAGGAAGCCGAACAGCCAGTTGATCTCACGCGGCTTGCGGAACGCGCCGGTGAAGAACACGCGCATCATGTGCACGAACATGCCGGCGAGGAAGATCAGCGCCGCCCAGTGGTGGATCTGCCGGATCAGCAGACCACCGCGCACCTCGAAGGAGATGTGCATGGTCGAGTTGAACGCCTCGGACATCAGCTGTCCCTGGAGCGGGACGTACGGTCCGACGTACTCCACCTCGTTCATCGACGGGTGGAAGAACATCGTCAGATAGACGCCCGTCAGGATGATGATGAGGAAGCTGTAGAGGCAGACCTCGCCCAGCATGAAGGACCAGTGGTCCGGGAAGATCTTCCGCATGTTGGCCTTGGCCAGCGTGTAGATCCCCAGGCGGCCGTCGGCCCAGTCCGCGACCCGCTCACCGGCGGGTGCTTTCTTACTCGTGGTCACGGTGCTCATCCGCGCTCCCAGAAGGCAGGACCGACGGGCTCGTCGAAGTCGCCGAGCGCCTCGAGGAAGCCCTTGTCGTTCACACCGATCCGCAGCTGCGGAAGGGCGTGACCGGCCGGGCCGAAGATGACGCGGGCGCCGTCGGAGAGGTCGAAGGTGGACTGGTGGCACGGGCAGAGCACGTGGTGCGTCTGCTGCTCGTACAGGGAGATCGGGCAGCCGACGTGGGTGCAGATCTTCGAGAACGCGACGATGCCCTGGTGGGACCACTCGAGCTCGCGCTTGTCCTTGATGTCCTCCGGCTGGATCCGGACGATCATCAGGGCGGCCTTGGCGATCTCGGTCTGGAAGTGCTCGTCGTGCTCCGAGAGGCCCTCGGGCATCGCGAAGGTCAGCGAGCCGACCGCGACGTCCTCGGGACGCAGCGGCTCGTGCGTGTTCATGTTGATGAGCTGGAGCCCCTTGGTCCACAGCGTGGACCGGAGCTTCTTCTCGGGCAGCGGGCCCATGTCACGCAGCAGGACGATGCCGGAGAGCGGTACGAGCGACAGCGCGCCGAACATCGTGTTGCGGATGAGCTTGCGGCGGCCCATGCCCGACTCCGCGGCACCGGCCGCGAAGTCCGCCATGACCTTCGCCTTGACCTCGGGGGTCGCCGCCATCGGGTGACGCTCGTCGGCGACCTCGACGTCGGACATCAGGGTGCGGGCCCAGTGGACCGCGCCCGCGCCGATGAAGAAGAGGGCGGCACCGAGGGTCCATCCCAGGGCGAAGTTGAGCGCGGACACGTGGCCGAAGGGCCAGATGTACACGATCTTGTCGACCGGGAAGATCACGTACGAGGCGATGAAGCCGACGGTGGCCAGCATCGACAGCGTGAACATGAAGGCGACCGCGCGCTCGGACCGGCGGGCGGCCCGCTCGTCGATGTCCTGGATGCGGGGCTTGTGGGGCGGAAGGCCCGGGTCGGCGAACGGGTCGTCGGCGACCTTCACCGCGCCGTGCGCGGTGTCCTGCCCTGCCGGCAGGGTCTCTTCTGGAATCTCTTGGCTACTCATGACTTCTTGGCCTTAGCGGTGTGGGCCGCGACCCAGATGGCAACTGCGATCAGCGCGCCCAGGCCGAAGACCCAGGCGAACAGGCCCTCGCTGACGGGGCCGAGGCCACCGAGCTTGAGACCGCCCGGGCTCTCGGACGTGTCGCTGTTGACGGCCTGGACGTACGCGATGATGTCCTTCTTCTCCTTCTCCGGCATGGTCGTGTCGGGGAAGGAAGGCATGTTCTGCGGGCCGGTCTGCATGGCCTCGTAGAGGTGCTTCGGGCTCACGCCTTCGAGGCTCGGGGCGTACTTGCCGTAGGTCAGCGCGCCACCCTCACCGGTGAAGTTGTGGCACTGGGCACAGTTGGTGCGGAACAGCTCGCCACCCTTGGCGATGTCGGCACCTTCCGGGCTGTACTGGCCCTCGGTCGGCGTGATCGCACCGGCACCGAGAGAGGCGACGTACGCCGCGAGCTGATCGATCTCAGCCTGCGAGTAGATGACCTTCTTCTTCGGGACCTGGGCGCCCGGCTGCTGGGCCGGCATACGGCCCGTGCCGACCTGGAAGTCGACCGCGGCCGAGCCGACGCCGACGAGGGACGGGCCGTCAGAGGTGCCCTGACCGCCGGTTCCGTGGCAGCTGGCGCAGCCGACGGAGTAGAGCTTCTTGCCCTCCTCGATGGCGAGGGACTGGGCGGTTTCATCGGCCTTCGCCGTGCCCGCGGGCGCGAACGCGGCGTACAGCCCCCCCGTGGCCGCCAGCGCGAGAAGTAGGACGACGACCGCCGCCAGCGGATGGCGTCGTCGTGCGGAGAGCTTTTTCACGGATTACCCCGGTGTCAGGATCTTCTGCGTCGATGCTTGCTGGATGTCTCGGTCCGCCGTGAGGCGGAGCCGATTACTTGATCATGTAGATCGTGGCGAAGAGGCCGATCCAGACGACATCGACGAAGTGCCAGTAGTAGGACACGACGATGGCGGCGGTTGCCTGCTCGTGGGTGAACCTCTTGGCGGCGTACGTCCGGCCGAGGACCAGCAGGAAGGCGATGAGACCGCCCGTCACGTGCAGGCCGTGGAAGCCGGTGGTCAGGTAGAACACCGTGCCGTACGGGTCGGAGGACAGCGAGAGGCCGTCCACCTTGACCAGCTCGGTGTACTCGAAGACCTGGCCGCCGATGAAGATGGCACCCATCACGAACGTGATGATGAACCACGTCCGGAGCTTCTTCACATCGCCCCGCTCCGCGGCGAAGACGCCGAGCTGGCAGGTGAGGGAGGAGAGCACCAGGATCGTGGTGTTGGTCGCCGAGAAGGGGAAGTTCAAGGCCGAGGCCTTTTCCGCCCAGAACTCGGGACCCGTCACCGATCGCAGGGTGAAGTACATCGCGAAGAGGGCCGCGAAGAACATCAGCTCGGAGCTCAACCAGATGATGGTTCCGACGCTGGTGAGGTTCGGTCGATTGACCGACGGGTGCGCGTGCCCTGTTTCTACTGTCGTTACTGTCGCCACGACCGACATTATGTCGGTCGCTTATCCCGCCCTCACTCCGGGGGGTGCCGTTCGGAGTGTCAGGGGGGCGTGTCCAGCCCGAACGGCCCAGCGCGAAGGCCGCCGAGCACCGTTCGAACAGGTGCTGAACGGGTGTTGACGGGGTGTGGACCGGAGTAGCATCCGGCGCATCGATCGACGACCTTCCCACGGACTTCCCCACGGAGGAACGATGCAGTCGAGTGCCACGGTCCTGGTCTACAGCGATGACGCTAACACCCGCGCGCAGGTGCGGCTCGCGGCCGGACGCAGGCCCGCGACCGACGTTCCCCCGGTCGAGTTCGTCGAGTGCGCCACGCTGCCGGCGGTGCTGAAGCGCCTGGACGAGGGCGGGATCGACGTGTGCGTGCTCGACGGCGAGGCGGTGCCCGCCGGAGGCATGGGGGTCTGCCGGCAGATCAAGGACGAGGTCTTCCACTGCCCGCCGGTCCTGCTGCTGATCGGACGGCCCCAGGACGCCTGGCTGGCCACCTGGAGCCGCGCGGACGCCGCGGTCACCCTTCCGGTGGAACCGGTCGAGTTCGCGGCGTCCCTGGCGGCCCTGCTGCGCTCGCGCCTGTCGATCGACGCCTGAGCCGTCCCCGGCGCGTCGCCCCTCAGATCGAGGGCCTCAGACGGGCCTTCTCGGTGGGGGTCACCGGGTTCCCGGCGGCCTCCACCAGGGCGCTGCCCTGGCGCCACTTGGCCCACTCCAAGTTCCAGTCGCCGAAGCCGTTGCCGAAGGTGTCCATCGCGTCGCCGTAGCTGTTGACGACGCGGACGAGGTCTCCGGGACGGACGGTCTCGTAGAACCAGGCCGCGTTCTCCGTCGACATGCCGACACAGCCGTGGCTGACGTTCTCGACGCCCTGCGAGCCCACGGACCAGGGCGCGGCGTGGACGTACTCGCCGCTCCAGGTGACCCGGGTGGCGTAGTACACCGGCAGGTCGTACGAGTCGGAGCTGCCCTCCGCGATGCCGATGCTGGTGCCCCGCATCCGGACGTAGTACTCCTTGCCGAGCACCACCTTGATGCCGTTGCGGGTGGAGAAGCCGGGCTTGCCGGTGGTCACCGGAATGGTGTTGATCACTTCTCCGTTGCGCTTCACCGTCATGTAGTGCGACGCGGCGTCCGCGACGGCCTCGATCCGGTCGCCGATGGTGAGCTTCAGCGGCTTGGACGCGCCGCCGTAGAGCTTGTCGCCGACCTTGAGGCCGTCCAGGTTGCCGGTCACCTGGACGAGCGCCCCGGCCGGCCAGTACTCCTTCGGACGGAAGTGCAGTTTCTTGTCGTCCACCCAGTACCAGGAGCCCTCGACGGAGGGCGTGGAGCGGACCTTGAGGGCCCGTTCGACGACGGCGCGGGCCGAGCGGTCCTTGACGGGGAGGCTGAGCTCCGCCGTGATGGGCTGTCCGACGCCGTACGTGCCCGCCTCCGGCCCGAAGGTCACGGTGAGGGCCCGTTTGGCCGGAGCCGTCTCGAAAGTGAACGTACGGGCTCCTGGAGCGCCGTCCTCGTCCTCGGTGGCCACCCGGACGGTGTAGCGGGCGCCGGCCGCCAGGGCGGCCGTGGAGCGCCAGCGCTGCCCGTCCGCGGTGAGTTCGCCGGCCAGGTGGTGCCCGGAGGCGTCGGTGGCGGTGACGTCGGTGATCCGGCCGTCGTCGCCCTTGGCGGTGATCTCCAGGGGCTTGTCGGGGTCCGCCTTGGCGCCGTCGGCGGGGGCGTTGACCGCGAGCTGGTCGGCCGCGTCGTAGGCCTTCTCCGACAGCGGGTGGGTGTCCGAGCCGGCGCACGCGGTGGCACCCGCGGTGACGGTGACGGCCAGAAGAGTGCAGCTCAGAACAGTCCGAATGCGCGGCGTGTCGTTCATGACTTCACGCTAGATACGTTCCTCGCGACCGGCGCGCCGAGTGCTGCAAAAGAGGGGCCCGGACGCTTCGGTGACGAAGTGTCCGGGCCCCTCGGTGTGCTCCGGTGCGGAGCGGGGTACCGCTACTGGTTCTGGTTCTCGCCGCGGTAGAACTCGAAGACCCAGCCGAACAGGCCGACGAGGATCAGCGGGGCGGAGAAGTACAGGATCCACCAGCCCATCGCGATGGCGAGGAAGGCGAGCGCACCGCCGACGGCCAGCGAGAGCGGCTGCCAGCTGTGGGGGGCGAAGAAGCCCACCTCACCGGCCTCGTCCGCGACGTCGGCCTCCTTGTCGTCCTGCGCCATCGCGTCGACACGCTTGGCCGTGAAGGCCAGGTAGTAGCCGATCATGATGGCCAGGCCGAAGGCCAGGAAGAGCGCCGTCGTGCCGACCGGCTCCTTGGACCAGACGCCGTAGAGGATCGCCATGGCAAGGATGAAGACGCTCAGCCAGATGAACATCTTGCCCTGGATCTTCACTTGCCGGCCTCCTTGCTGCCCGTGAGGGCCGGAGCCTCGTGCGGCTTGTTCTCGAGCTGGTCGACAGCCGCGATCTCAGGGTGGTGCAGGTCGAACGCCGGGGATTCCGAACGGATCCGCGGCAGGGTGAGGAAGTTGTGCCGCGGCGGCGGGCAGGACGTCGCCCACTCGAGCGAACGGCCGTAGCCCCACGGGTCGTCGACCTCGATCTTCTTGCCGTACTTGGCGGTCTTCCAGACGTTGTACAGGAACGGCAGGATCGACAGACCGAGCAGGAACGAGGAGATCGTCGAGATCGTGTTCAGCGCGGTGAAGCCGTCGGCGTCGAGGTAGTCCGCGTAACGACGCGGCATGCCCTCGGCACCGAGCCAGTGCTGCACCAGGAAGGTGCCGTGGAAGCCGATGAACAGCGTCCAGAACGTGATCTTGCCGAGGCGCTCGTCCAGCATCTTGCCCGTGAACTTCGGCCACCAGAAGTGGAAGCCGGCGAACATCGCGAAGACCACGGTGCCGAAGACGACGTAGTGGAAGTGCGCGACGACGAAGTACGAGTCGGAGACGTGGAAGTCCATCGGGGGCGAGGCCAGGATGACGCCGGTCAGACCACCGAAGGTGAAGGTGACCAGGAAGCCGATCGTCCAGAGCATCGGGGTCTCGAAGGACAACGAGCCCTTCCACATCGTTCCGATCCAGTTGAAGAACTTCACGCCGGTCGGTACGGCGATGAGGAACGTCATGAAGGAGAAGAACGGGAGCAGCACGCCACCGGTGACGTACATGTGGTGCGCCCACACGGTCACGGACAGACCGGCGATCGCGATGGTCGCGGCCACCAGACCGATGTAGCCGAACATCGGCTTGCGGCTGAAGACCGGGATGACCTCGGAGACGATGCCGAAGAACGGCAGGGCGATGATGTACACCTCTGGGTGTCCGAAGAACCAGAAGAGGTGTTGCCAGAGCAGCGCTCCGCCGTTGGCGGCGTCGAAGACGTGGGCACCGAACTTGCGGTCCGCCTCCAGGGCGAACAGCGCGGCCGCCAGGACCGGGAAGGCGAGCAGGACCAGGACACCGGTCAGCAGCACGTTCCAGGTGAAGATCGGCATGCGGAACATCGTCATGCCCGGAGCGCGCATGCAGATGATCGTGGTGATGAAGTTGACCGAACCGAGGATCGTGCCGAAGCCGGAGAAGGCCAGACCCATGATCCACATGTCGGCGCCGACACCCGGCGAGCGGACGGCGTCCGACAGCGGGGAGTAGGCGAACCAGCCGAAGTCGGCCGCACCCTGCGGGGTGAGGAAGCCGGCCACCGCGATGATCGAGCCGAAGAGGTACAGCCAGTAGGCGAACATGTTCAGCCGCGGGAACGCCACGTCGGGCGCGCCGATCTGCAGCGGCATGATCCAGTTCGCGAATCCGGCGAACAGCGGCGTCGCGAACATCAGCAGCATGATCGTGCCGTGCATCGTGAACGCCTGGTTGAACTGCTCGTTCGACATGATCTGCGTACCCGGACGGGCCAGCTCGGCGCGCATGAAGAGCGCCATCAGGCCACCGATGCAGAAGAAGGCGAACGACGTGACCAGGTACATCGTACCGATGGTCTTGTGGTCCGTGGTGGTGAGCCACTTGATGACCACGTTGCCGGGCTGCTTGCGCCGTACGGGCAGCTCGTTCTCGTACGAGTCCTCAGCTGCGGCGGCACCCTGGGTTTCGTTGGGGATGCTCACAGTTGGTGCTTCTCCGCATTCCTAGCCGGGTCCGTCTGCTCGATGCCGGACGGGATGTAGCCGGTCTGCCCCTTCTCGGCCAGCTCCTTCAGGTGCTGCTGGTAGCGCTCCGGAGAGACCACCTTGACGTTGAAGAGCATCCGGGAGTGGTCGACACCGCACAGCTCGGCGCACTTGCCGAGGAAGGTGCCTTCCTGCGTCGGAGTCACCTCGAAGACGTTGGTGTGACCCGGGATGACGTCCTGCTTGAACAGGAACGGGACCACCCAGAAGGAGTGGATGACGTCGCGGGAGGTCAGGACGAACCGGACCTTCTCGCCCTTCGGCAGCCACAGGGTCGGACCCGGGTTGCCGGTCTGCGGGTTCCGGTCGCCGGGGATGCCGGCGTCGTAGACACCGCCCGCGTTCGCCGGGAAGTCCGCGATGTACTTGTCCGGGATCGCGGCGAGGTTCTTGTCCGTCTTGGCGTCGCCCTTCACACCGGGCACGTCCTCGACGTAGTTGAAGCCCCAGCTCCACTGGTAGCCGACCACGTTGACCGTGTGGGGCGGCTTCGGGGTGAGCTCGAGGAGCTTCGACTCGTCGCGCGCCGTGAAGTAGAAGAGCACGGAGACGATGATGAGCGGGGTGACCGTGTACAGGGCCTCGATGGGCATGTTGTAACGGGTCTGCGGAGGTACCTCGACCTTGGTCCTGCTCCGCCGGTGGAAGATGACGGACCAGATGATCAGGCCCCACACCAGGATTCCGGTGATGAGAGCGGCAGCCCACGAACCCTGCCACAGGGAGAGGATCCGAGGCGCCTCTTCCGTGACGGGGGTGGGCATACCAAGGCGGGGGAAGTCTTCCCAGTTGTACGAGCAGCCCGTGGCTGTCGCCAGGATCAGGCCCGCAGTCAGCACCTGCGGCAGCTTCCGCCGCATCGGGCGCCGCGACGAGCGGTCGGAGCCGTTGGGACTCACGTAGCGCCTTCCCGAGAGTCTCGGCCCGCGTTGGTCGGCCACGGCCGTCCGTCTCGCTGGTCGGTCGCCGCCCCGGCCGCGGGCAGGGGTTTGGATGTTTATGCGGACCAAACCCTACTGGACGCTATTTGGGGTCGCGCGGGGAGGGTGCCCAACGCGCCGTCCGAGTCCCCGAAGGGGTGGACTCCAGCCTTCCGGAGGGTTGTCGGGCACGCCCGTTCGGCGGTCTGCCGACGCACCGGGACGGCGTTCTGACGGGGGCTCATCGGGGGCGGGACCCGAGGCTCGGGCGGGGCCCCGTCGTGTGCCGGAGCCCGGGGCGGGAGGGCTCGTCGCGTGCCGGGGCCCGGGGCTCGGGCGGGGCTCCGTCGTGTGCCGGGGCCCGGGGCCGGGGGGCTCGTCGCGTGCCGGGGTGCCCGGAGCCGTGGTGGTGGATCCGGGCGTTCTACCGTGGGTGGATGCCGTACTTCGACGCCGCGTCCGCCGCTCCCCTGCACCCCGTCGCCCGTCAGGCCCTGCTCGCCTCCCTGGACGAGGGCTGGGCCGACCCGGCCCGGCTCTACCGGGAGGGGCGGCGGGCCCGGCTGCTGCTCGACGCCGCCCGGGAGGCCGCCGCGGACGCCGTGGGGTGTCGCCCGGACGAGCTCGTATTCACTCCTTCGGGGACGCGCGCGGTTCACGCCGGAATCTCCGGCGCCCTCGCGGCGCGTCGGCGTGTCGGGAACCGGCTCGTGGTCTCCGCGGTCGAACACTCCTCCGTGCTGCACGCGGGAGAGACGCACGCGGCGGCGGGCGGCACGGTGACCGAGGTGCCGGTGGGCCGCTCGGGCGCGGTGGACGCGTCCGCGTTCGCCGCGGCGCTCGCGTCCGGAACGGCCCTGGCCTGCCTCCAGTCCGCCAACCACGAGGTGGGGACCGAGCAGCCGGTGGCCGAGGTCGCCGAGGCCTGCCGGGCGGCGGAGGTGCCGCTCCTCGTGGACGCGGCCCAGTCGCTGGGCTGGGGTCCGGTGGAGGGCGCCTGGTCGCTGCTCACGGCGAGCGCGCACAAGTGGGGCGGTCCGGCGGGCGTCGGCCTCCTCGCGGTGCGCAAGGGAGTCCGGTTCGCTCCCCAAGGCCCCTCGGACGAACGGGAGTCGGGCCGGGCGCCGGGCTTCGAGAACCTGCCGGCCATCGTGGCCGCGGCGGCCTCGCTGCGGGCGGTGCGGGCGGAGGCGGCCGCCGAGGGGGCGCGGCTGCGGGCCCTGGTGGACCGGATCCGGGCGCGGGTGCCGGAGCTGGTGCCGGACGTGGAGGTGGTGGGCGACCCGGTGCGCCGGCTCCCCCACCTCGTCACCTTCTCCTGCCTGTACGTCGACGGGGAGACGCTCCTGCACGAGCTGGACCGGGAGGGTTTCTCCGTTTCGTCCGGTTCGTCGTGTACGAGTTCGACGCTGACGCCCAGCCATGTGCTGCGTGCGATGGGGGTGCTGAGCGAGGGGAACGTCCGGGTGTCCCTGCCGGTCGGCACGACGGAGGAGGACGTGGACCGCTTCCTCGCCGTGCTCCCGGGGGTGGTGGCGGGCGTACGGGAACGGCTCGGGGCCCCCGGAGCCGTACCGACCGTCCCGGCGCCCTCGGGCTCGCTCGTCGTGGACTCCCTGGGCAAGCGCTGCCCGATCCCGGTGATCGAACTGGCGAAGGTGATCGGGGAGGTGCCGGTGGGCGGGACGGTGACGGTGCTGTCGGACGACGAGGCGGCGCGGCTGGACATTCCGGCGTGGTGCGAGATGCGGGGGCAGGAGTATGTGGGCGAGTCGCCGTCGCCTCGGGGCGGGGTGGCGTACGTGGTCCGCCGCGTGTCGTAAGGCCCCGCGCCCGCGCCGTGTGGGCCCGCGCCCCGCGCCCGTGTGGACCCGCGCCCGCGCCCGTGCGGGCCCGCGCCCGCTGCCCGTGTGGGCCCGCGCCCCGCACCCGTGTGGGCAATCGTCCCGCTGGGGCGGGACGGGTGGGCACACGGGACGGCGCCCTTGCCGGCGCCAGAGGCTCCCGAGCCTGGACCCGCACCCCGGTGCACCGCCGCTGGTGGTGCGGGTCCAGGCGCGTGAGGCGGAGG
>NZ_JBSHDU010000059.1:0-53625 GCF_053616475.1 Streptomyces sp. NPDC055815
GCTCCCGTGAAGCCGGCCGCGGCCCCCGCGCCGGCCGCCGCGAAGCCCGCCGCCGCCGCTCCGGCGCCGGTCAAGGCCGCCCCGGCGAAGGAGGCCCCCGCCGGCCCCGAGCTGATCACGCTGCGCGGCCCCGCCGCCGCGGTCGCGAAGAACATGAACGCCTCCCTGGAGGTGCCGACGGCCACGTCCGTCCGCGCCGTCCCGGTGAAGCTGCTCTTCGACAACCGGATCGTGATCAACAACCACCTGAAGCGCGCCCGGGGCGGGAAGATCTCCTTCACGCACCTCATCGGCTACGCGATGGTGCAGGCGATCAAGGCCATGCCGTCGATGAACTACTCCTTCGCGGAGAAGGACGGCAAGCCGACCCTGGTCAAGCCGGAGCACGTGAACTTCGGCCTCGCGATCGACCTGGTCAAGCCCAATGGCGACCGCCAGCTCGTCGTCGCGGGCATCAAGAAGGCCGAGACGCTCAACTTCTTCGAGTTCTGGCAGGCCTACGAGGACATCGTCAAGCGCGCCCGCGTGGGCAAGCTGACGATGGAGGACTTCACCGGCGTCACGGTCTCCCTGACCAACCCCGGCGGCCTCGGCACCGTCCACTCCGTGCCGCGTCTGATGCCCGGACAGTCGGTCATCATGGGCGTCGGCTCGATGGACTACCCGGCCGAGTTCCAGGGCACGAGCCAGGACACCCTCAACAAGCTCGGCATCTCGAAGGTCATGACGCTCACGTCGACCTACGACCACCGGGTCATCCAGGGCGCCGCCTCCGGCGAGTTCCTGCGCGTCGTCGCCAACTACCTCCTCGGCGAGGAGGGCTTCTACGACGAGATCTTCAAGGCCCTGCGCATCCCCTACGAGCCGGTCCGCTGGCTCAAGGACATCGACGCCTCGCACGACGACGACGTCACCAAGGCCGCGCGCGTCTTCGAGCTGATCCACTCCTACCGGGTCCGCGGCCACGTCATGGCCGACACCGACCCGCTGGAGTACAAGCAGCGCAAGCACCCCGACCTGGACATCACCGAGCACGGCCTCACCCTGTGGGACCTGGAGCGGGAGTTCGCGGTCGGCGGCTTCGCCGGCAAGTCGATGATGAAGCTCCGCGACATCCTCGGCGTGCTCCGCGACTCGTACTGCCGCACCACCGGCGTCGAGTTCATGCACATCCAGGACCCGAAGCAGCGCAAGTGGATCCAGGACCGCGTCGAGCGCCCGCACTCCCGCGTGGAGCGCGAGGAGCAGCTGCGGATCCTGCGCCGGCTGAACGCGGCGGAGGCCTTCGAGACCTTCCTGCAGACGAAGTACGTCGGCCAGAAGCGCTTCTCCCTGGAGGGCGGCGAGTCCGTCATCCCGCTGCTCGACGCGGTCATCGACTCGGCCGCCGAGTCGCGCCTCGACGAGGTCGTCATCGGCATGGCCCACCGCGGCCGCCTGAACGTCCTGGCGAACATCGTCGGCAAGTCGTACGCGCAGATCTTCCGCGAGTTCGAGGGCAACCTCGACCCGAAGTCGATGCACGGCTCCGGCGACGTCAAGTACCACCTGGGCGCCGAGGGCACCTTCACCGGCCTGGACGGCGAGCAGATCAAGGTGTCGCTCACCGCCAACCCCTCGCACCTGGAGGCGGTCGACCCGGTCCTCGAGGGTGTCGTCCGCGCCAAGCAGGACGTCATCAACAAGGGCGGCACGGACTTCACCGTCCTGCCCGTCGCCCTCCACGGCGACGCGGCCTTCGCCGGCCAGGGCGTCGTCGCCGAGACGCTGAACATGTCGCAGCTGCGGGGCTACCGCACCGGCGGCACGGTCCACATCGTCATCAACAACCAGGTCGGCTTCACCGCCGCCCCGGAGTCCTCGCGTTCCTCGATGTACGCGACCGACGTGGCCCGCATGATCGAGGCGCCGATCTTCCACGTGAACGGCGACGACCCGGAGGCCGTGGTCCGCGTCGCGCGGCTCGCCTTCGAGTTCCGCCAGACGTTCAACAAGGACGTCGTGATCGACCTCATCTGCTACCGCCGCCGCGGTCACAACGAGGGCGACAACCCGCAGTTCACCAACCCGCAGATGTACAACCTGATCGACAAGAAGCGTTCGGTGCGCAAGCTGTACACCGAGTCGCTCATCGGTCGCGGCGACATCACCCTCGAAGAGGCGGAGCAGGCGCTCCAGGACTTCCAGGGCCAGCTGGAGAAGGTGTTCGCGGAGGTCCGCGAGGCCACCGCCGCCCCGGCGGCGACCACCGTGCCGGACGCGCAGGCCGAGTTCCCGGTCGCCGTCACCACCGCGGTCTCCCAGGAGGTCGTGAAGCGGATCGCCGAGTCGCAGGTCAACGTCCCGGAGCGGATCACGGTCCACCCGCGTCTGCTCCCGCAGATGCAGCGCCGTGCCGCCTCCATCGACGACGGCACCATCGACTGGGGCTTCGGCGAGACCCTCGCCATCGGCTCCCTGCTGATGGAGGGCACCCCGGTCCGTCTGTCGGGCCAGGACTCCCGCCGCGGCACCTTCGGCCAGCGCCACGCGGTCCTGGTCGACCAGGAGACCGGCGAGGACTACACCCCGCTGCTCTACCTGACCGAGGACCAGGCCCACTACAACGTCTACGACTCGCTGCTCAGCGAGTACGCGGCGATGGGCTTCGAGTACGGCTACTCGCTGGCCCGCCCGGACTCCCTGGTCATCTGGGAGGCCCAGTTCGGTGACTTCGTCAACGGCGCGCAGACCGTCGTCGACGAGTTCATCTCCTCGGCCGAGCAGAAGTGGGGCCAGACCTCCGGCGTCACGCTGCTCCTGCCGCACGGCTACGAGGGCCAGGGCCCGGACCACTCGTCCGCGCGTCCGGAGCGCTTCCTCCAGATGTGCGCCCAGGACAACATGACGGTCGCCATGCCGACGCTGCCGTCGAACTACTTCCACCTCCTGCGCTGGCAGGTGCACAACCCGCACCACAAGCCGCTCATCGTCTTCACCCCGAAGTCGATGCTGCGTCTGAAGGCCGCGGCGTCCAAGGTGGAGGAGTTCACCACGGGCGGCTTCCGCCCGGTCATCGGCGACAGCACGGTCGACCCGGCGAACGTCCGCAAGGTCGTCTTCTGCGCGGGCAAGGTCTACTACGACCTGGAGGCCGAGCGTCAGAAGCGTGGTGACACGGAGACCGCGATCATCCGTCTGGAGCGCCTGTACCCGCTGCCGGGTGCCGAGCTGCAGGCCGAGATCGCCAAGTACCCGAACGCCGCGAAGTACATCTGGGCGCAGGAGGAGCCGGCGAACCAGGGTGCCTGGCCGTTCATCGCGCTCAACCTGATCGACCACCTGGACCTGGCGGTCGGTGCGGACATCCCGGCGGGCGAGCGCCTGCGCCGGATCTCGCGTCCGCACTCCTCCTCCCCGGCGGTCGGCTCGGCCAAGCGCCACCAGGCGGAGCAGCAGCAGCTGGTCAACGAGGTCTTCGACGCCTGATCGACCACTCCGTACGCGTACGGAAGGAGGCCCGGCACCCCACTCGGGGTGCCGGGCCTCCGGCGTTTCCCTCGCTCGTACGGGCTGTCAGCCCAGGTTGGCCTCGAAGTCCCAGTAGGGCCGGTTGCGCTGGCGCGCCGAGAGGGTGTGCGGGTGCTGGGCGCCCAGGGTGCGGGTGAGGGTGAGCAGGGCGTCCTCCTCCAGCTTGCTCGCCTCCTCGTTCTCCCTGAGGCCGCGCAGGTCGGTGGCGAGGGCCACCTGGCTCGACAGGGTGAGCGGGTGCTCGTTGCCGAGGGTGTGCCGGGCGCGGCGCAGGGTGTCCCGGCTGAGCTCGGCGGCGTCGTGCACGCGTCCGTTGAAGTTGCGGGCGGCGCTGGTGTTGAGCGCGCAGCCGAGCACCCAGGGGTGGTCGGGGCCGAGCGAGGAGGCCAGTCCGGCGAGCGCGGCCTCCAGGATGGCCAGGGCGTCCGCGCGTTCGCCCGAGGCCTGGAGGACGAGGGCGGTGTTGGCGAGGACGCCGGTGGCGACCGGGTGGGCGGGGCCGAGGAGGGCGCGGTAGCCGGCCTCGGCCTCGTGGCTGAGCTCGCGGGCGTGGTCGAGGTCGCCGTGCTCGCGCAGGAAGTTGGCGTAGTTGTTGAGGGAGGTGAGGGTGATGTAGTGGGTGCGGCCGTGCACCTGCTCCAGCTGGTCGAGCAGGCTGGCCATGGTGGCGCCGAGGTCCTGCTGGAAGCCGCCCTCGCGGCGCCGGCACAGGGCGAGCTGGGTGCGGGCGTACAGGGTCTGGAGGTGCTGCGGGCCGAGGACCTGCACATGGCGCAGGACGTTGGCCTCCTGGCGGGCGAGGGCTTCGCGGTACTTGCCGAGCAGCCGCAGGTCGTGCGCGAGGGCGTTGCTGGAGTTGAGGGTGTGGGAGTGGCGTTTGCCGAGGACCCGCTCGCTGTGGGCGAGGGTCTCGGCGTCGGACTCGTACGCCTCCTGGAAGCGGCCGAGCTGCCGGAAGGTGACGCCGAGGTTGTGGCGGGCGACGAGAGTGGAGAACTCGCTCTCGCCGAGGAGGCGTTCGGCGTCGGCGAGCACCTGGCGCTGGAGCTTCTCCGACTCCTTGTACTGGCCGAGGAAGCGCAGATCGCTGCAGATGGCGTTGTTGGAGAGCAGCGTGCCGAGTTCGTTGGGGGGCTGGGCGGCGGCGAGTCGGTCGCGCTGGGCGAGGTCGAGTTCGTACGCCTCGCGGAAGCGCCCGAAGGACCGCAGGATGTTGCCCTGCTGGGTGGTCAGGTCCAGCATGGGCTGGTCCAGCGGGCCCATGAAGGTGGACCAGTTGTCCCGGATCTTCTCGGCGAGCTGGACGCCGGCCTTGAACTCGCCGCTGCGGAAGCAGTAGCGCAGGCAGTTGAGTACGGCGGTCTGGGTGCGCGGGTTGTGGCTGAGGAGCGCTCCGGAGGGCTCCAGATGGGGCAGGAGTTCCGCGTAACGGGGCCAGTGGCGGCTGTCCATGGGGTTGCCGGGGTCGGCCTCGGCGAGCAGGGTGCGGACGGCCTTGCGGTGGGCTTCGCGGTGGTCGCCCTCGGTGAGCCGGGCGACGATGTCGTGGACGAGCCGGTGCATGTGCACGGACTCCTGGTGCGGCCCCACCTCGGCGTTGTTGACGGGGCCCCGGGTCTCGCGGGTGAGCACCGAGTAGTTGACGAGGGTGTCCAGGGCGCGGGACCAGGCGGCGAGGTCGGTGACCATCCAGCGCAGGTCCTCGGGGAGCTCCGCCTGCGGATAGGCGCGGATGAGACCGAGCGGGATGCGGCCGGGGGCGAAGGAGGCGCACAGGCTGAGCACGTCGATGGCCTGCGGCTGGGCGCGTCGGAGCCGGTTGATCAGTATCGACCAGGAGGTCAGGGACGCCTGCGGGAAGCCGTCTCCGGACGGTTCGACGGCGGAGATCCGTCCTTCGCGGACCATGTGCAGGTATTCGGAGACGTCCATGCGGGACTCGCCGAGCCAGGCCGCGGCCTGGACGAGCGGCAGCGGTACGTCCCCGAACTCGGCGGCGACCTCGTCGGCCTCGGGCGCGGTGACGTGCGGGGCGCGCCGCATCAGGTAGGCGGTGGACTCGGCGCGGTCGAAGCCGGGGACTTCGAGGATGTCGGTGTAGTCGCCCCAGCCGCGGTTGCGCGAGGTGACGAGGACGTGGCCGGGGCCGTGCGGCAGCATGACGTTCACGCCGTCCGTGTCGTCCCAGCCGTCGAAGACGATGAGCCAGCGGGAGTGCGGGTCGCCCCGGCGCAGGGCCTCGCGGACGGCGCGGATGCGTTCTCCGGGTTCGTTGCCGGTGGGGAGGCCGAGTTCGGTGGCGAGTTCGCCGAAGCGGTCGCGCTGCACGTTGCGGTCGTCGGAGCTGACCCACCAGACGACGTCGTAGTCGGAGCTGAAGCGGTGGGCGTACTCGGCGGCGAGCTGGGTCTTGCCGATGCCGGACATGCCGAGCAGGGTGCACGCGGCGCTGCCGCGCTCGGCGTCCATGAGCCGTTCCTGGAGCTCGGTGAGCAGGTCGTCGCGGCCGGTGAAGCGCGGGTTGCGGCGCGGGATCTCGCCCCAGATCTCGGGCGGGGTGTCCGGGAAGCGGACGAGCGCCCCGGCGGGCAGCCGGCGGCCGGTGGCACGGCGGGGTTCGATGCCGAGCCGGCTGAGCAGCCGGGCCTCGGCCTCCTCCTCGCCGACGCCCCACAGGCTGACGGGTTCGAGGACGGCGGTGGCGGGGAGCAGGGTCCGGTTGGTGAGGTTGACCGCGGCGAACCGCTCGGCGTGGGCGGCGACGAAGCCGCGCAGCGCGTCGTTCCATTCGCCGGCCGGGCGCGGGCCGAGCTGGAAGAACCAGTCGTCCAGGACGAGCAGCACCTGGCCGCGGGCGAGCAGCAGGTCGCCGAGCGAGTCCTCCAGGGGCACCTCGCGGGGCGGGTCCCAGCGCTGCAGGCTCGCGCGCACCCCGTACGCGTCGAGTCGTTGGTTGATCCAGGTCGCCCACGGGCGGTGATAGCCGGGGAAGACCACGAGGACGTGTTCCGGCGCTCTTCCGGCCCCGTGGTCCGCCGTACCGCCCGACCGCTGTTCCGCCATCTGCCGTGTCTCCCGTCCCGCTTCCGCGCAACGCAGTGTCATGTGCCGTGGGCACAGTGTTACCCAGCGACGAGGGGAGTCGCGCCGAGGCTCACGTGATGTCGCCTCATGTGATGCACGAACTCCCGCCCCTCCCCGGTCAGTTCATCGGATTCAAGCAGGATCGGCAGCGCCGCGCCCACCTGATCGTGGATGTCGTCGAACTGTTGCCCGGCCGTGGTCCTCCAAGCCGTCGGCACCCCTTCGGTGGTGGCCACGCGCCGCCACAGATCGGCCAGGGCCAGATGCGCGTAGGCGCCGTGCAGCACGCCGGCGACGGGCCGCGGGTCCGGCCGCCAGCCGACCCGGTGCACGGCCTCCCGCCCCGGGCCGTACAGCGGTACGAGTTCGTGGAGCGTCGCCAGTTTGCTGTGGTGCAGCTCGTGCACGAGCGTCTCGGCCATCCCCGGGGCTCCCTCGGGCAGCGAGGTGAGTACGGCTCCGGGGGCGGCGCTCAGGGTGCCGCCCAGGTGCCGGGGCCCGTGCGGAAGGACCGGGACGACCGCGCGGACGCCCCGGGCCACCTCGGCGGCCCGGCCGGGGTCCGTACGGACGAGGAGGTCCCGGGCGGCACGCCACAGGGCGGACCAGGCGGCGTGGTCGGTCTCGGCGGGATCGGCCGCGATGACCGCCATGCCGCCGCCCGCTCCCGGCGGCACCCGGTACGGATCGAGGTCGTCGAGGCGGGTGGTGCTGTGGGGGAGCGTGCGGATCGCGCTCCAGCCGGATCCATGGCCGGTGAGGAGACCGCGGCCCCGGCCGGTCGTGGTCAGGACGGCGGGCGCGGCGTGGTGGGAGCCGTCCGGGTGGAAGCGTGCGGTCCGCTCCTCGGCGCTGATCCGGACCCGGTCGGCGGCCACCCGCAGCCGGCCCACCCCGGGCAGCGGAAGCAGGCCGTCCGGGGTCTCGACGGTCAGGTCGAGCGGGTCACCACCGCGCAGGGCGGCGGTGACCGCGAGGTGGTCGAGGTGGCCGAGCAGCCGGTCGAAGGCCGGTCCGGCGGGTTCGGTGAGCGCGCCGGCCAGCCAGGCCCCGGTCGTCGGGTAGTCGAGGACGTCCCGGACCACGGCGGGATGGTGTCGCTCGACCCGTTCGAGCAGGTCCCAGGAGCGCTCGAACCGGTCGAGCGCGCCCGGTCCGACGGACGCCCGCTGCCGGTGGACGCGGACCAGGAGCGCCTTGAACAGCAGCAGCCGTCGGGCGTGCAGGGCGGACCGCAGCAGGGCGAGCCCGGCCGGAGCGGGGCTGATCCGGGCCAGTTGGACGAAGACGGACGCGGGCAGGGAGGCGGTGTTCACTCCCGCCTCCCCCGGCCGACGGGCGGTGCGCATCTGGCCGGAAACGGTCGGTCGGCGCGCCCCTGGCGCCGGCGGTCAGCCGTGGACCCTGGTCCCGGCGCTCTCCGTCCAGGAGTCGGCCAGCTCCTGCGGGTGCCACAGCACCCGCTCGACGGCCGCCGCCAGGTCGGGATCGTCCATGAAGCGCAGGGTCCGCAGGTCCACGCCGGTGAGATCGGGCAGGCGCCGGGGACGTCCCCCGACCCGGTCGACGCCTGCGACCCGCTTCGTGTGCTCCAACACGCTCGGCTCCTCCTCACCAGCCCTTGCCCCCCACGGTCGTAGCGGCGGAGCGGTTCTTCCCGACGTCCGAAAGGCAGAAACCCGTTCGACTCAACTGCGCCCATGCGCGCCCCCGTTATCAAGCCGTTCCGTTTCCCCTTCGCGCCATGCCCACCAGGGCGGCGCGATCCGGCGCCGTTCCTCGCGGGAGAAGCGGTCCGGGCGCGGGCGGGGGTCGGCGCCGACCTCGGCGAGCAGGGTCCTGGTCCGCTCCACGTCCGCCCAGTCGACCGGCACCAGCATGCCGTCGAGGCGCCGCCACTGCTCGGCGGCCTCCGTCAGGGCGGTCGCGGCGCTGCCGACGCGGTCCATCAGGTACAGCACCGCGCCCTGGGCGTGGAGCGCCCGCGCCAGGGTGACCGTGCCCGGGGTGTCGCCGCGGGCGGCGCGGGTCTCCTCGGCGGCGCGCCGGAAGGCGGTGAGGGCGCCGACGAGCTGCCCGTCCCGCGCCGCCTCGCTCAGCTGGAGTTGCACCCAGCCGAGCTGCAGCCAGACCTCGGCCCGGGTCGCCGGGTCGCGGGTGGCGCGGAGGGCCTCGTCGAGGAGATGGCGGCTCTCGTACAGGTCCGGCAGGAAGCCCGCGCGGTCGAAGCGCAGGGCGAGGACGCTGCCGATGAGGATCCGGGCCCGCTCGCGGTCGGCGGCGCCGGCGGGGAGGCAGGTGAGGGCCTCGCGCAGCACGGACTCGGCGCGGTCGACGGGCCGGGTCCCGGTGCCGGCGGCGGCGCGGCGCAGCAGCGAGGCGCCCCAGGCGAGCAGCAGCCGGCCGCGCTGTCCGTTCTCGACGGGGGCGAGCAGCGTGGCCTCCTCGTACGCCTCGTCGGCCGCCGTGCCGTCGCCCGCGGTGTCGTACAGGCGGGCCCGTGCGGCGGTGTGACGCAGTCTCAGGGCGCGGCCGTCGCCGAGGAGGGCCTGTGCGCGGTCGAGGACGGGGGCGACGCGGTCCGCTCCGGCCTCGGCGAGGTGCAGGGCGTCGGCGAGGTCGAGCAGGGCGGCGGCGCTCTCCCCGAGGTCGAGGGCGGCGGTGAGTTCCTCGGCGGCCGCGGCGCCGTCACCGCGCGCGAGGAGCAGCCGTCCCCGGCGCAGGCGCAGGGCGGGCCGGGCGGCCGGTGGCCATTGGCCGGCGTCCCCGGCGAGCACGGCGAGGGCGGCGTCGAGCTGCCCGGGGTCCGCGGTCTCCTGCCACAGGGCGTGGTGGACGGCGGCCCGTTCGAGGCGGGCCTCGGCCCAGTGGTCGTCTCCGGGCCTGGCCAGCTCCCCGGCGTGGACGAGGGTGTCGGCGGCCCGGGTGAGGAGCTCGTGGCGGCGGCCCGCACGCCGGGCGGCGCCGGTGCCCGCCTCCGCGTACAGGATGCGGCCGAGGAGGATCCGGGCCGCGACGGGCGCGGCGGGGAGCGCCTCCTCGGCGCGCTCGCGGGCGGCGGCGAGGAGGGCGGGGTCGGACTGGGCGCGGCCCTGTTCGAGGAGGCGGCGGGCTTCGGTGAGGGGGTCGGGGGTGACGAGGTCGGGGTGGTAGAAGCGGAGCACGCGCGCGGGGATGCGGGCGAAGAGTTCCGCCTCGGCGCCCTCGGGGCCGGCGGGGTCGTCGGTGTCGTCGGGCGGGGCGGCGAGGCCGGGCCCGTCCTCGCCGTCGGCGCCGTGGCCGGCGAGGCGGGCGGCGGCGAGCGCCGGGAAGTTGCGCATGCCCTGGCCGAAGTTCCGCTCCACATAGGCCGAGCAGTGCTTGAGGACGAGGGCGGCGGCGCCGGGGTCGAGCGAGCCGAGGAGGAGCTGCTGGATGCCGGGCGGATAGCTGAAGCAGGGGTACGGGGCGGGGCCGGGCAGCCGGCGGAGCAGTCCGCTGAGCAGCACCTCGGCCAGCTCCATGGGCCCGGTGTCGGGCAGCATCGCGCGCTGGACGAGCTGCATGACGGGGAGGGTGAGCGGGGCGGCCGCAAGGTGGACGGCGAGCCGGAGCGCGCCGGGCGAGGCGCCGGCCCGGAAGGCGTGCAGGAGTTCCTCGTCGCCGCGCGGGGCGCGGGGCGTGCGGGGCGCCTGCGGTCGCGGCGGCTCGGGGGCGAGCCAGGCCGCCCAGCCGCGGACGGTGTCGCCGCCGTGGCCGGTGTGGAGGCGGGCCCAGGAGGCGAAGGCCTCGGGGGTGGGGGTGAGCACGGGCACGGCCCGCCGGGCCGGGTCGAGGGCGGCCCACGGTTCGTCGTCGGAGCGGAAGACGGCGGGGCCCCTGGGGGCCGCGGAGCGCTGGAACGTGCCCGGTTCGGCGGGGAGGGCGGTGCGCGGCCAGAGGCGGGGCGGCAGCGGCTGGACGAGGGCGAGCGGTGAGTGGCGGGGCCAGTCGCGCAGGAAGCGCTGGGCGGCGCCGCGCTGCCACAGGGGGCCGACGCAGTCGCTGACGACGAGGGTGAGGCGGCGTCCGGTGGGGTCGTGGAGCTGGTCGACGGGGCGGAGTCGCGGTCTGCCGTCGCTGCCGCTGGTCGTGGTGACGAGTGGCGGTCCTTCGCCGGTGTCGTACAGCCGGTGCACCTGGACGTCGCGGAAGGCGCCGGACTGCTGGCAGGCCTGGCGGAGCTCCTCGACCATGCGGTCCCAGACGACCATGGCGGGGCCGGTGTCCATGAGGAGCTGGATGTCGGGGCGGCGGACGGCGGCGGGGCGCAGGACGGGCATCAGCATGCCCGCGGCGGCGCTGCGGTCGGCGGTGGCCTCCTCGTCGAGGACGCCCTCGTCGGGGCGCGGCGGGGCGGGGGCGTACCCCCGCAGCGGGCGCAGGGCCTTCTGGAGGCCGAGGAGTCCCGGCAGGGCGTTGGCGCCGGGCGCGCGGACGGGCAGGGCCGCGCCCCGCCTCGTACCCCTGCCGGGGCGGACGCGCGTTCCGGCCGCGGGAGCGGCTCCGGCGCGCATGTGGAGGGAGACGGAGTCACCGCCTCCACGCGCGGGCGTGGGCCCGGGCGTACGCGGGGGCGTCTCCTCGCGATTGGCCGGATCTCGCCCCTCACCGGCGGGTCGGGCGGTCACCGCGCCCTCGTCGTCCGCGCTCCCGCCCTCGCTCCCGTCGTCCGCGCGGGCCGACGGATCCGGATCGGGAGTTTCCGGTTCCGGCAGCCACTGGGACAGCCAGAGCGCGTCCGCGACCGCCTCGGCGGACGGGTCCACGCCGCCCGCCCGCAGTCTGCGGGTCAGCTCCTCCAGAGGCATCCGGCGCGTCCGGTGCATCCGGTCATCACCTCGGCTGATCGAGCGGCTGCATGAGCATGTCCGCGATGCGTTCCCTGGTCACCCGCTCGGCGCGGGAGGCGTGCTGGGTCAGGTACAGCGCGTTGAGCAGCTGGTCGGTGGCGATGACCTCACCGGGTTCCCGGTTCAGGAAGCGCTGGACCAGGCCCTGTTCGCCGTCGCCCGCGGCGGCCTCGGTCCCGAGGTGGGCCTCGATCATCGCACCGAGCTGTTCCTCGCCGGGCGGTTCGAGCTCCAGGCGGATGCAGCGGCGCAACAAGGCGGCGGGGAAGTCGCGTTCGCCGTTGGAGGTGAGCACGATGAAGGGGAAGGTGGTGCAGCGGATCCGGCCGCCGTACACCGGCACCTTGCGGCCGTCGTCGCTGAGCACCTCGACGACCGGCTCCCGGTCGGCGAGCCGCTCCAGCTCGGGGACGGCGAACTCGCCCTCCTCCAGGACGTTCAGGAGGTCGTTGGGCAGGTCGAGGTCGCTCTTGTCCAGCTCGTCGATGAGCAGCACGCGGGGCTGCTCGGAGGGGAGCAGCGCGGTGCCGAGCGGTCCGAGCCGGATGTACGAGCCGATGCCGGCCGGGGCCGCGGCGGCGGAGCCGGACGCCCCGCTCTGGGCGCGCTCCAGCTGGACGTCCTGGAGGCGGCCGATGGCGTCGTACCGGTAGAGGCCGTCCTGGAGGGTGGAGCGGCTGACGATCGGCCAGCGCAGCACGCGGCCGAGGCGCAGTTCGTGGGCGACGGCGTGCGCGAGGGTGGACTTGCCGGTGCCGGGGTTGCCGGTGACGAGAAGGGGACGCCGCAGGTAGAGGGCGGCGTTGACGGCGTCGGTCTCCTCGGGCCGGGGGTGGTGGTTCTGGACGAGTCTGCGCTTGACGCCGAGCCGCCGGTCGGAGCCGGCCAGGGTGTCGTCCGCGCCGCCCGTCGAGAAGTCGCGCCAGGGCGGCGGGGCGGGCAGGCGCCGTATCTCGTCGTGCGGATGCCCGGCCCCACGGTAGATCCGCCAATCGTTCACGATGGACTCCTCCTGGCTGTGGTGTGCCGGCCGGGCTTCCTGAACTTACCCCCCGGGGGCGGCCCCTGCCGACCCCGAATCCGGTCGTCCCGGACGGCACCGGAAACCGCCCAACTCGCGTACGGGGGTGGGCTGGACGGGGCACGGGACGAGACTGCGCGCGCGGCGCGCGGGGACAGGTCCAGGACCGCCGTCCGGCGCGCGGCGCGCGGGGGTGCCGTCACGGGTCCTCCTCGCCGAGTAGCGGGGGCGCTTCCAGGCGGCCGCCGTGCGGCGGGCGGTCGGGCGGGTCGTACAGGACGGCGATGGTCTCGGCCCAGGCGAGGTCGGCCCGCTCCGGCGCCAGGGTCCGCAGCGAGCGGACGGGCTTGCCGAGCCCCTCGGCCGTGCGCGCCTCCGCGAGCAGCCCTTCCGCCCGCGCGTGGAAGTCCGCGCAGTCGGTGTGGTCGTGGGCGCCGGTCCGCCAGAGGGCCAGCGGATGGCCGGCGGTGAGGGCCGCGTTCATCGCCATGAGCCCGTCGCCGCTGCCCACCGGGCCGCAGTACACGGGAACGGTGCCGCCCTCGGCCTCACGGAGCCGGTCGTACGTCTCCGCCCAGATCTCCCGCCGCACGCGCGGGGTGTGGGCGTCCGGGCCGGCCCCGGGCACCTCGGCGCGCAGTGGGACCGCGCGCAGCGGCCCGCGCTCCCCGGCCTCCCAGCGCTCCCGCCACTCGGGCGACGCGTCCTTGCCGTGGCGCCGGGCGTCCCTGATGACCACGATGCGGCGCTGCCCGAGGGTGATGGACCCCCACGCCTCGTCGGGGCCCTGCGAGGGTTCGAGCCGCCAGGTGTCGAGCGGCTCGTCGAAGAGCTCGCGGGGCAGCACGGCCTCCACGGAGGCCAGGTGCGGTCCGTTGTCGCCGAGCCGGAGGGCCTCGGCGAGCGGACCGCGCAGGGTCTCCTTGAGCTGGGCCCGCTCGACGCCGCGGTCGTCGCCGTGGAGCGGGGTGACCATGTGCCCGTCGCGGAGCAGCTTCACGCGCCAGGGGTAACGCCGGCCCCAGCGGGGCGTGTCGATCTCCAGGAGCACGTCCGCGCGTGCCCGCCGCTCGCGGACGGAGGCGGGGGCCGCCGCGCGGCCGGCGCCGATCAGGTCGTCGATCTCACGGCGGAGGAACGGGCCCGCGTCGGCGGCCCGGTCGATGATCCAGCCCCGGAAGGCGGCCTCGTCGCCCAGACCGCCGGGGCGCCCGGTGACCCGCCGGACGACATGGGCCGCGTACAGGAGCACGGCGTCGAGGCCGGGGTCGCCGGGATCGCTGCGGTCGGGCGCGCGCAGCCCGTACAGCAGGGCGGCGCCCTCGCTCCACGTGCGCGGGTCGTCCTCGAAGGCGTCCGGGGTCGTGGTGTTCCTGATCCAGGCCTTGACCTGGTCGACCAGGTCCATGATCTCGCCGGGGTTGATGGGCGGGGGCAGCGCGGCGAGCTGTCCCCGGAGCCTGGTGCGGAGCTTCGGGCTCAGCGGCTGCGGGCCGTCGAGCCGCTCCTGCGCGCGCGTCCAGTCGTATCCGTCGTCGAGCGACTGGAGGTAGTGGCCGAGGTGATGGCGGTCGTGGTCGCGGAGGGCCTCGGCCCAGAACTCGCCCCCGGGAGCGTCGTGCAGGCGGCGCAGCGCGGTGATCGGGACGAGGGCGCCCTGGTGGGACCAGCGGCCCTTGTTGAAGCCGATCACGGCACCGGTGGCGTCGTCGACGACGGGGCCGCCGGAGCAGCCCTCGACGGGTAACACCTCTTTCGTGACGAGGGCCATGGTGTCGACGCCGCTCAGCTCGCCGTGGACCTGGCGGATGCCCAGTTCCCCGGTCTCCCGGGACCAGCCGTGCAGGCCGATCCTGGTGGTCCGGTCCGGGGGCAGCTCGGCGAGCTGGACGCAGGAGGCCTTTTCGGTGCCGGGCACGCGCACGAGCGCGACGTCGGGGAAGCCCCAGGGCTCGGGGCGCACGTCGGGGTCCTCGGGCCGGGGCAGGGCGAGCACCACCGTGCCGACGGACCGGCGCGTGGTCCTGCCGTCCTGCCAGGTGATGCCGACGGCCGGCTCCTTCCTCCACACCTCGCCACCCCCCTCGGCCACGACATGGGCGCACGTCAGCACCCAGCCGGGGGCGATGAAGAAGCCGGTCCCCCAGAACTGGTCGCCGTGCGGGTCATACCCGCCGTCGGGAGCGCCGATGCGTACGAGTGCGGGGCGCACGAGAGCGTCGAAGGCGCTCATGCGGTGCCATCGGCCGCCGGGCGCCGCTGCGGGACGATGCCTGAGCGCCGTTCCGCGGGCGCCGCCACGGCGGAGCCCGGCGCGGGTTCTGCGGATCCGGTCGCGGCCTCCGCCCCGGCTTCGGCCGTCGGGCTCGTCCCGGTCGCCCCGGCTTCGGCCGTCGGGCTCGTCCCGGTCGCCTCGGGGGCGGTTGCCGGGCCCGGTTCGGTCCAGGTGAGGGAGACGTTCACCGAGGCCTTGCCCGCGCCGTCCGCGAGGACGCCGATCACCTTGCCGGACTGTGCCGAGAGTTCGATGCCGAAGCTGACGGCGACCTCCACCGGCCCCTGTGGATCGAGCCCCGCGCGCAGGGAGCCGACGACCCCGCGCACCACGTCCGTGAGCCCGCCGGCCATCGAGACCACCCGGTCCCTGACGCCGGTGTCCTGGAAGCCGCCGCCCCTGCCGAGCTCCTCCGCGTCGCTGACCCGCGCCCAGACGGGCGTGCCGTCGTCCAGTCGAATCCGAGCGATCCCGTGTGCCACAGCGGCCCCCCGCTCCCCGAAGCGATGTTGGATCCAGAAGGCTAATCGGTGGGACTGACGGGCGACAGGGGACGTGAGGGGTACGGCCTATCCTGATCGCATGTACTTCACCGACCGTGGCATCGAGGAACTGGAGAAGCGGCGCGGCGAGGAGGAGGTCACCTTCGAGTGGCTCGCCGAGCAGCTGCGGACGTTCGTCGACCTCAACCCCGACTTCGAGGTGCCCGTCGAGCGCCTCGCGACCTGGCTGGCCCGCCTGGACGACGACGAGGACGAGGACGAGTAGGAACTCCCTCCGGCTGCGGGGTCACCGCTCCCGCAGCCGGTCGTAGACCAGCCCGAACGCGCCGTGCGCGACGAGCAGCGCCCCGGCCGTCGCCCAGCCGCCGCTGCGCCGCCCGGCGCCCCAGAGCAAGAGCGGCACCCCCACGAGGAGCTGCGCCCCGCCCAGTACGCGCGCCTTCGGGCCGCGCAGGTACGGGCCGAGGGGACCGCCCTCCACCACGTCCAGCTCCGCGCGCACGGCCTCCCGCCACCCCGCCCCTTCGAGCTGCTCCGCGCCCTGGGCCAGGGCGACGGAGCGGAGCCGGTCGGCGCTCTCGCCCGGGACGATCCCGGTGGGCAGGGCGAGCCCGGCGCGGGCGAGGACCGCGACGACGCCGAGGAGCCGGGTGTGGGCGTCGGCTTCCCGGTCGGGCTCGGTGAGCGGTTCGAGGGCCTGCACGTCCAGGACGGGATCGAGGCCGAGCCGGGCGGCGAAGGTGCGCATGGCCTCGTCCTCGCCGACGGGGGTGCCGTCGGCGAGCCAGGTGTAGCCGACCGTACGGCGGAAGCCGGCGGCGAGCGTGAGGCCGGCCCGGTCGCGGTCCCACCAGAGCGCGACGACGGGCCAGCCGGCGGCCGAGACGGCGAGGGCGGTGGCCCAGCCGGTGACGACCTGTTCGACGGGCTCCCCGCCGTGCAGCCAGGGCTTCCCCTCCGGTACGAGCACGCTCCATTCGGCGCCCGCGGGGGCGAGGAGCAGCTGTTCCCGTAGGAGTTGGGCCGGCGGCCGGACCGCCGGGGGCTCGGCGCGGCAGAGCAGCAGGGCTCCGACGGGGAGCGGTCCGGATGTCGCGTTCATGGGCCCTACGCTAGGCCAATTTGTCCATGTACGACGCGTATTGCCCCTCCCCTGTCAGGGATGAGTCAGGGTTGACTCCACCTGACCGCGATATATCGTGTCTATCGAGAGACGCGATATGTTGCGTTGCCGATACGGGAGGTCAGCACCATGACAGAGTGGTCCGTCACCGAGCCGACGAAGCTGGCTCCGGCCGACCCCGTGACGCTGCTGCAGGTCCGCATCGTCAACGGCACGGTGAACGTGGTGGGGACGGACGAGAGTGCCGCCCGTGTGGAGATCTCGGAGATCGAGGGTCCGCCGCTGATCGTGACGCAGGACGGCTCCACGCTGACCGTGACCTACGAGGACCTGCACTGGAAGGGCATCCTCAAGTGGTTCGAGCGCAGGGAGTACCGGCGGCGCCGGGCCGTGGTCTCCGTCGCCGTCCCGGCGGGCGTCGATGTCGAGGTGGGCGTGGTCGGCGCCGAGGCGGTCGTGACGGGGATCAGAGGGCGTACGGAGGTGCGCGGCGTCACGGGCGACACGACGCTCCTGGGGCTCTCCGGCCCGGTCCGCGCCGAGAGCGTCTCGGGCAGCCTGGAGGCCCAGTCGGTCACCGGCGCCCTGCGCGTCAGCTCCGTGACCGGCGATGTGACGGTGATCGAGGGCGCGGGCTCCTCCGTGAAGGCCGACACGGTCAGCGGCGACATGGTCATCGACCTCGACCCGGCCAGGATCGACGGGCCGCCCGCCGACATCCGGCTCACCAGCGTCTCCGGCGAGGTCGCCATCCGGCTCCCGCACCCGGCCGACGCCCGGGTGGAGGCGAGCACCACGAGCGGCGCCGTGTCGAACGCCTTCGAGGACCTGCGGGTGGGAGGCCAGTGGGGCGCCAAGTCCATCACCGGCACGCTCGGTTCGGGCCGGGGCACCCTCAAGGCGACGACCGTCTCCGGCTCCATCGCCCTGCTCCGCCGCCCCGAGCCCGAGGAGGACGGCGAAGCCGTCGCCTCCTCGACCTCCTCCTCGACCGGAAAGGTGCTCTGACATGCCGCCCGTCTTCGCCCACGGACGCCTCCGCCTGTACCTCCTCAAACTGCTCGACGAGGCCCCGCGCCACGGGTACGAGGTGATCAGGCTCCTGGAGGAGCGCTTCCAGGGGCTGTACGCACCCTCGGCGGGCACGGTCTACCCGCGCCTCGCCAAGCTGGAGGCCGAGGGCCTCGTCACCCACGCCAGCGAGGGCGGCCGCAAGGTCTACTCGATCACCGACGCCGGCCGCGCCGAGCTGGCCGGTCGCGGCGCCGAACTGGACGACCTGGAGCGGGAGATCCGCGAATCGGTCTCGGAGCTTGCGGCGGAGATCCGCGACGACGTGCGCGGGGCGGCCGGCCGGGTCCGCAGCGAGATGCGCGCGGCCGCGGGCCGGAGCCGGACGGTGGATCCCCCCTCGTTCGCCGAGGCGAAGGAGGAGATGCGCCGCTTCACGCAGGAGTGGAAGCAGCAGGCCCGCGAGGCCCGCGAGGAGGCCCGCTCGGCGCGGCGCCAGGCGAAGGAGTTCCAGCGGATCGCCCAGCAGGTGCAGGAGGAGGTCCAGGACCGGTTCTCTCGGGGCGACTGGCCCAAGGGGGTCTGGGAGGGGATCTCGGGCATCACGGCCCAGCTCGGCGACCTGGTGGCGGGCACGACCCACCCGAAGGCCGCCTCGCAGGAGCCGGCTTCCCCCACCGACGAGACCCCGGAGTGGGCGCGGGACACGGCGGGCACGGGCGACCCGGCCCGCGACCTGGACCGGCTCCTGGACCGCTTCCGCGACGAGATCCGTGACGCGGCCCGCGACCACGGGGTGACCCAGGACCAGCTGACGGAGACCCGCCGCCACCTGTCGACGGCGGCCCTCCGCATCACGTCCCTGCTGAACCCCGAGAGAAAGCCCTGACGGACGGGGCCGGACCGGAACCGGGCCGGACCGGGCCGGACCGGGCCGAGGCCGGACCGGACCGGGCCCGGCGACCTGACGGGCCCGGCGACCTGACCGGGCCGGCACCCCGTCGAGGGGCCGGACCGGCAGCGGGGTCGTCAGCCCCGTGTCGCCGTGACCGTCACCCGGGCGTTCGGGGTCGCGAGGATCCAGGCCCTGGAGCGGTCCTTGCGGAGGACGAGTGCGCCGCCGCGGGCGGTCACCCGCCAGTCGCCGGGCGGCAGGGAGAGCTCGGTGAGGCGGGAGCCGCGCCGGCCGGCCGCGTCGTACGAGAGGCGGTAGACCCCGGCCCCCGGGTCGTACGCCGTGGAGCGGACGGTGCCGGCGACCGCCTCCGCGTACGGCTCGGCGGTCAGCTCCTTGTTCGTACGGAAGGCCCCGTCGGCGTCCACCGCGCAGTAGCCGCCGCCGTAGCACCACTCCCAGCCGGTCCAGCCGGAGCCGTAGCGGCCGAGGGAGGCCATGGCCTCGCGGTAGAAGCGGTTCATGTTCGGAAGGGAGTTGTTGAGGGGCCCCCACTCCCCCACGACCACCGGCACCTTGTACTCCTTGGGGTACAGGGTCACCGCCGCCTCGTAGTTCTCGATCCAGCCGGCCGACGGGTCGTAGTCGCCGCCCGCCTCCATCGTGCTGTTGTAGAAGTGCGGGGCGTAGACCACCTTCGGGTCGTCGACCTTCCCCAGCCCCGTGGGCACGCCCTCGCCCACGATCGGGGTCGGCTCGACGAAGACCCAGCCGTCCTCGTCGACCGAACGGATCGCGTCCGCAAGGCGGTTGTACATGGGGGTGATCTGGTCCCGTTCGATGCGCCGGGCGGCCGTCGCCAGGTCCTCGCCCTCACGCAGCTCGCCCATCGGCTCGTTGATCAGGTCGTAGCCGAGGACGGCCGGGTGGTCCTCGAAGCGGTCGGCGAGGACCCGCCACATGCGGGCCTGGGCTCGCCGCAGGTCCTCGTCCTCGTACAGGTGGGTGAAGGCGCGCTGGACGGCGGGCTCGAAGTACTCGGAGAACCAGTCGTCGGGGTGCGGGGTGAAGGGCAGCCCGTCGGTCCTGGTGGCCCAGGCGGGCACGCCCCGGTGGCCGAACGCGGGCCCGAAGACGTCCTGGTGGGCGTCTAGGACGACCTTGACGTCATGGCGCTCGGCCCAGTCCAGGACCCGTTCGATCTTGCGGAGGTACGTCTGGCTGTACTGGCCGGGCCGGGGTTCCAGGTCGTCCCAGAAGACCAGGAGCCGGGCCGTGTTGTAGCCCTTGGCCCGCATGTCGCGGAAGTGTTTCTCGGTGATCGAGGAGAGGGCGCTGTCACCGCTGTGGGCCTTGTCCCCGACGTTCCAGCCGCGCAGGGTGAGGACCCGGCCGCGCGCGTCGGTGAGGGCGGGTATCGCGTCACCGCCGGTCTCCGCCCTGGCGGTGGTCGGGGCGAGCAGCGAGGCGACGACGACGGTCGCCGCGAGGGTGGTGCGCAACAAGGTGGACCTCCGGCACGACAAGGTGACACGACAAGGGACACGACATGGCGACACAACAAGGTGAGCGATGTTCATGTTTCGCGTGCCGGAGATCCCATCAGGTCGACCGACCTGTATCAAGGGTTCGTCACGAGGTCTTCAGAACGATCTTCCCGAAGAGCTCGCCGGAGGCCATCTTCTGGAAGCCCTCGCGCGCCCGGTCCAGCGGCAGGACCTCGTCGATCACCGGCCGCAGGCCCGTCGCCGCGCAGAACGACAGCAGGTCCTCCAGCTCGTCCTTGGAGCCCATCGTCGAGCCGACGACCTTCAGCTCCAGGAAGAAGATCCGGGTCAGCTCGGCATGGGAGGGCCGGTCGCCGCTCGTGGCGCCCGAGATGACGAGCGTGCCGCCGGGCCGCAGCGACTTGACCGAGTGCGACCAGGTGGCGGCGCCGACGGTCTCTATGACGGCGTCCACCCGCTGCGGGAGCCGCGCCCCCGGCTCGTACGCCTCGACGGCGCCGAGCTCGACGGCCCGCTTGCGCTTGGCCTCGTCGCGGCTGGTGGCGAAGACCCGCAGGCCGGCCGCCTTGCCGAGGGCGATCGCGGCGGTGGCGACGCCGCCGCCCGCGCCCTGCACGAGCACGGAGTCCCCGGGCCGTACGCCGGCGTTGGTGAAGAGCATGCGGTACGCGGTCAGCCAGGCGGTGGGGAGGCAGGCGGCCTCCTCGAAGGACAGCTCCTTCGGCTTGGGCAGCACGTTCCAGGAGGGGACGCTCACCCGCTCGGCGAAGGTGCCCTGGTAGCGCTCGGTGAGGATGGAGCGGGGCTCGTTCGGCCCCACGCCGTGACCCGTCTGGCCGATGACGGAGTGCAGGACGACCTCGTTGCCGTCCTCGTCGATGCCGGCGGCGTCGCAGCCGAGGATCATCGGCAGCTTCTCCTCGGGCAGTCCGACCCCGCGCAGCGACCACAGGTCGTGGTGGTTGAGCGAGGCGGCCTTGACGGTGACGGTGGTCCAGCCGGGACGCGCCTCGGGCTCGGGGCGTTCGCCCAATTCGAGGCCGTTCAGGGGCTGGTCGCGGTCGATTCGGGCAGCGTAGGCAGCGAACATGAGCCCGACCCTAGGGGCCCGCGGGTGCGTGACGGAACCGCACCTGACTGTGACGCGCACCCCACCGCGTACCGCCGCGCCCGCCCCCGTACACCCGGGGGCCCCACCGACACGGCACACCGCACAGCACCCCCGTACACCCGGGACCCCACCGACACGGCACCACCGCACAGCGCCTCCGTACGGCACACCCGCCCAGCGCCTCCGCGCACCGCCTCCGTACGCCGAAGGGCCCCGTCCGGTCCTCTCGGACAGGAGCAGGGCCCTTCGGCGTACCTGAAGCGCGTCAGCGGCGCGCGACGCCCTCGGCGCGGGCGGCGGCGGCGACCGCGGCCGCGACGGCCGGGGCGACCCGCTCGTCGAACGGCGACGGGATCACGCAGTCGGCGGCGAGCTGGTCACCGACGACGTCGGCGATGGCGTTGGCCGCGGCGATCTTCATGCCCTCGGTGATCCGGGAGGCCCGGACCTGGAGCGCGCCGGCGAAGATGCCGGGGAACGCGAGGACGTTGTTGATCTGGTTCGGGTAGTCCGAACGGCCGGTCGCCACGACGGCCGCGTACTTGTGCGCGACGTCGGGGTGGACCTCGGGGTTCGGGTTGGCCATGGCGAACACGAAGGCGTTCGGCGCCATGGCGGCGACGGCGGCCTCGGGGACCGTACCGCCGGAGACGCCGATGAAGACGTCCGCGCCGGCCAGGGCGGTCTCCAGGGAGCCGCTGAGGCCCGCCTTGTTGGTGAGCTCGGCGATCTCGCGCTTGACGTCCGTGAGGTCCTCGCGGTCGCGGCTGACGATGCCCTTGCGGTCGGCGACGGCGACGTCGCCGAGGCCGGCCTCCAGGAGGAACTTGGCGATGGCCACACCGGCCGCGCCGGCGCCGGAGATGACACCGCGCAGGTCGCCGAGGGTCCGGCCGGTCAGCTTCGCCGCGTTGCGCAGGGCCGCGAGGGTGACGATGGCGGTGCCGTGCTGGTCGTCGTGGAAGACCGGGATGTCGAGGCGCTCCTGGAGCTTGCGCTCGATCTCGAAGCACCGCGGGGCCGAGATGTCCTCCAGGTTCACTCCGCCGAAGGACGGGGCGAGGCGGACGACGGTCTCGACGATCTCGTCGGTGTCGGTGGTGGCGAGGGCGATCGGGACCGCGTCCACGCCGCCGAACTGCTTGAAGAGGATCGCCTTCCCCTCCATGACCGGGAGGGAGGCCTCCGGGCCGATGTCGCCGAGGCCGAGCACCGCGGTGCCGTCGGTCACGACGGCCACGACCTGGGACTTCCAGGTGTAGTCGTTGACCAGCTCGGGCTGCTCGGCGATCGCGGTGCACACCTTGGCGACGCCGGGCGTGTACGCGAGGGACAGGTCGTCCTTGTTCCGGACGGGGACGGTGGCCTGCACGGCCATCTTGCCGCCGCGGTGGAGGGCGAAGACGGGATCGAAGGGCTCCTCGGGAGCTTCCGTGCCACTGTCGTTGTGAGGATTGACGATTTCCGCTGCCATTGGGTGACCCCTTGAGTCTGCTTCATTTGAGGGTTGGCCGCTCCTGGTGTGGAGCGGTGGGCGGGTCCCGCGGCCGCCGTGTCTGGCAGCCGCGCGGGCGCGCCGCACAACGCGCCCTGAGCCCCGGATGAGGGGTGTAAGGATCCTTCTTACCGGACGGACGGCACCGCAGACGAGTCCATATCCGTTCGGTGACGCGACTCATACCGAGTGCATCCGGAGGTGGACGGAGAACGACACGTCACCCGATGTCCCGATAGATGGTCTCCGTACCCGATTGGCGGCCTTCCACTCGTCCGAATGGCGAGATGAACCGCAGATCTTCCGGCAGAAGGGAAGGGATTCCGAAGAAGATCCGGCCCTGATGTACCGGCCTGTCGCGATTTCGGGGTGACCCGTTATCCGATTTTGACATCCGAGGCCGTCGGTTTGTGGCAGTCCGAATGGCAAGATGCCGTAATCACACGAGGTCGCGACACTCGAAGAGACGTACGCGACACCTGGCAGCTCCCTCACACGCCGGAGGAACCCGACCATGACCGCACGCTCCACGCGCTGTACGACCGCCAAGACCCGCACTTCCCGTCTTGCCGCGGTCGCCGCCATCGCGGTCGCCGGCTCGATGCTGCTGACCGCCTGTGGCGACCAGACCGAGGGCGGTGGCTCCACCAAGGAGACCGGCTCCGCCGCCGCGAGCAAGGCGCCGCTCTTCTCGAAGCTCCCGGCCGACATCCAGAAGTCGGGCGTCATCAAGGTCGGCACGGACGCCACGTACGCCCCGATGGAGTTCAAGAAGGGCACCGAGATCGTCGGTGTCGACCCCGACATCGCGGCCGCCCTGTCCAAGCAGCTCGGCGTGACGTTCCAGTTCGAGAGCGGCACCTTCGACACGCTGCTGACCTCGCTCACGACCGGCCGCACCAACGTCGTCATGTCCTCGATGACGGACACCAAGGCCCGTGAGGAGGGCCTGGACGAGAAGGGCAACAAGACCGGCGCCGGCGTCGACTTCGTCGACTACTTCTCCGCCTCCACCGGCATCCTGGTGAAGAAGGGCAACCCGGAGAACATCAAGTCGCTCGACGACCTGTGCGGCAAGAAGCTGGCCGTGCAGCGCGGCACCACGTACGAGCAGGCCGCCAAGGACCAGGCCGCCAAGTGCGAGAAGGAAGGCAAGCCGAAGCTGACCTTCGAGTCCTACCCGACCGACGCCGAGGCCCAGACCCGCGTCAAGGCGGGCGGCGCCGTGGCCGACCTGAACGACTCGCCGGTCGCCGCCTACATCGCCCAGACGGCCGGTGGCGGCAACGACTTCGAGGCGATCGCCAACAAGACGGACGCGGGCCTCTTCGGCATCGCCGTCGACAAGAAGAACACGCAGCTGCGGGACGCGCTCGCGGCGGCCCTGGACGCGGCCATCAAGGACGGCTCGTACAAGGCCGCGCTCGACAAGTGGAACGCGGGCGACGGTGCCGTCACCGCGGCCAAGATCAACGGCGGTTCCTGACCTTCCGGCCCTTCCTCACCCCTCCCTCGCACCACTGAAGGGCAGTCGCAGTGACTGACAAGATCGACAAGGTTCCGGCCGGGGCGGGTCCCGCCCCGGCGGGGACCCCGCCGGAGGCGATCAAGGCCATCCCGGTTCGCCACTACGGCCGCTGGGTGGCGGCTGTCGTGGTCGCCGCCCTCCTCGGCCTCCTCGGCTACGCGTTCTCCCAGGGCAACGTGCGCTGGGCGACCGTGCCGGAGAAGCTCTTCGACCCGAGCATCATCTCGGGCCTGTGGCACACCGTCCTGATCAGCGTGGCCTCGATGGCGCTGGGCCTCGTGCTCGGCATCGTCTTCGCGATCATGCGCCTCTCCAAGAACCCGGTGACCAACGCGGTCGCCTGGCTCTACATCTGGATCTTCCGGGGCACCCCGGTCTACGTCCAGCTGCTCATCTGGTTCTCCCTCGCCCTGATCTTCCCGGTGTTCAACATCGGGTTCTACAAGGACGAGATGACCGACGTCATGACCCCGTTCCTGGCCGCCCTCCTGGGCCTCGGCCTGAACGAGGGCGCGTACATGGCGGAGATCGTCCGGGCCGGCATCCAGTCGGTCGACGAGGGTCAGACCGAGGCCGCGCACGCGCTCGGCATGTCGCAGGGCAAGACGATGCGCCGGGTGATCCTGCCGCAGTCGATGCGGGTGATCATCCCGCCGACCGGCAACGAGTTCATCAACATGCTGAAGACCTCGTCGCTCGTCGTCGCGGTCCAGTACCCGGACCTGCTGCGGGCCGCCCAGGACATCGCGTCGACCTCGTTCGCGGTGATGGAGATGTTCTTCGTCGCCTCGATCTGGTACCTGGTCCTGACGACGATCTTCAGCATCGGCCAGTACTACCTGGAGAGGCACTACGCGAAGGGCTCGCTGCGGTCGCTGCCCCCGACGCCGTGGCAGAAGGTCAAGGCGAACCTCTCCTCCCTCACGAACCGCAAGGCGGTGGCCAAGTGACTGCCATGGTGAAGGCCGAGGGCGTCCACAAGTCCTACGGCGCCGCGCACATCCTCCGCGGGATCGACCTGGAGGTGCAGAACGGCGAGGTGTTCTGCCTGATCGGCCCGTCCGGTTCCGGCAAGTCCACCTTCCTGCGCTGCATCAACCACCTGGAGAAGATCAACGCCGGCCGCCTGTCGGTCGACGGCCAGCTGGTCGGCTACCGCCAGAAGGGCGACAAGCTGTACGAGCTGAAGGACAGCGAGGTCGCGCTCCAGCGCCGCGACATCGGCATGGTCTTCCAGCGCTTCAACCTGTTCCCCCACATGACGGCCCTGGCCAACGTCATGGAGGCACCCATCCAGGTGAAGGGCGAGTCCAAGGCGGTGGCGCGCGAGCGCGCCGAGCGCCTGCTCGACCGGGTCGGCCTCGGCGACAAGGCGGGGAACTACCCCTCGCAGCTCTCCGGCGGACAGCAGCAGCGTGTCGCCATCGCCCGTGCTCTGGCGATGGAACCGAAGCTGATGCTCTTCGACGAGCCGACCTCGGCGCTCGACCCGGAGCTCGTGGGTGACGTCCTCGACGTCATGCGCGACCTGGCCGAGTCGGGCATGACGATGGTCGTCGTCACCCACGAGATGGGCTTCGCCCGGGAGGTCGGCGACTCGCTGGTCTTCATGGACGGCGGCGTGGTGGTCGAGTCGGGCCACCCGAGGGACGTCCTGACGAACCCGCAGCACGACCGGACGAAGGCGTTCCTGTCCAAGGTCCTGTAAGCGGGACGAAGGTGCCGAGAAGCGGCGCGTAGCGAAAAAGGGGCCCGCCGGGAAGAACCGGCGGGCCCCTTTCGGTTCACTTCACTTCACTTCACTTCGCTTCACTTCACCGCGAGCACCAGCGTGTCGCAGGGCGAGGCCCAGACCGGCCGGACCTCGCCGAAGCCGGCGGCACGGAGGGTGTCGGCGTGCCACTGGGCGGAGGGCGTGTCGCCGTCGGCGTGCTCGCCGTAGATCTCGAAGCGGCGAGCGGTGGGCTCGGCGAGGACCGGGTCCTTGGCGGCGAGGGCCCACCAGTCGGCCCAGTCGAGGACGCCGGCGGCCTTCTCGCGGTCCATGCGGGCGTGCCGCTGGGCGCGCTCGGCGGCGTTGATACGGGGCGTGGCCTCGTCGATCATGTGGTCGGCGTTCATGAAGACCCCGCCGTCCCGGACGAGGCCGGCGAGCTGCCCGTAGAGGGCCGTCAGGGGCCCGCTGTGGAGCCAGTGGAGGGCGGTGGCGGTGAGGACGGCGTCGTACGTCTCGTGGGGCAGGCTCGCGGCCCAGGCGGGGTCCTTGAGGTCGGCGGTCACGAAGGTGACGCGCTCGTCGCCCGCGAAGGAGCCCTCGGCGATGGCGAGGAGGGCCGGATCGAGGTCGACGCCGACGCTGGTGGCGTCGGGGAACCTACGGAGCAGCCGGCTCGTGATACTTCCCGTACCGCACGCGAGGTCGAGGACGCGGGGCTTGGGCCCCACGAGCGCCTCGACCATGTCGAGCATCACGCGGAACCGCTCCTCACGGTCCGGCATGTACCACTCCTGCTGACGGTCCCAGCTCTGCTGCCAGCCCGCCCAGTCGGTTCCGGTCATGGTCGTTCCTCCCCGCGTCGGCCCTACCATTCGTAATACCCTCGAAGGGGAAACAGCCGTTACCCCCTCCGACCGAGACACTAGCCCGCCGAAGTAAGGACTACAAGTGGAACTGGCCCATTACTCGGACTTTGCCGTACGTCTGGTCAACACCGAGGAGCCGGCCCGCGGCAAGGACACCCTGAGCTCCGTCGAGGTGCTCCGGGAACTCTTCGGCCCCGCCACCCAGATGGCCCGGCGGGTCACCGAGGCGGACCTGCCGCGCTTCCGCACGGTGCGCGCCCGGCTGCGGGCCGTCTTCGCCGCGGCCGACGAGGGCGACCACACGGGGGCGGTCGACCTCCTCAACTCGCTCCTCCTGGAGTTCCCGGTCAGCCCGCAGATCTCCGGCCACGACACCCTCGACGAGGAGGGCCGGCCGCGCTGGCACATGCACCTCGCCGACCACTCCTCGAACGCGACGACGGGCTACGCCGCCATCTCGGCGATGGGCCTCGCCTTCCACCTGACGGAGTTCGGCGCCGACCGGCTCGGCCTCTGCCAGGCCCCGCCGTGCCGCAACGCCTACCTGGACACCTCCACCAACCGCTCCCGCCGCTACTGCTCGGACCGCTGCGCGACCCGGGCCAACGTGGCCGCCTACCGGGCCCGCAAGCGCCTGGAGGCCGAACGGTCGGACCACACCGGCCTGACCGAGGAGACCAGCCAGGAGAGCATCACCCCCGCCGACCGCTGACGCCCCGGCGTCACCGGCCGGTACCGCGCCCGCACCCGCCCGAGAACCAGCTCGGGCGGTACGGCCCCGAAGACGCGGCTGTCCCCCTCGGCGTCCGGGTTGTCACCCAGCACCCACCAGCCGCCGTCGCGTCGCTCGATCAGCCGCTTCACGATGAGCAGATCCTGCTGGAGCGGATGGCGCAGCACGGCCACACAACCGGCCCGCAGGCGCGCCCCGTACTGCACGAGCAACTGGTCGCCGTGCAACAGCGTGGGCACCATCGAAATGCCCGTCACCTCGGCGATCCCGAACGGCGCCCCGGCCTCCGCCGCCCGCTCCCGCCCCGACCCCACCATCCGGCACCTCCCGCTCCACACCAGCGTCGACTCGTCGACTCGTACACGAGTCCCATGGTGACCCTGGACTTTTGACCTAAGCCCCAGGGGGCGCCCGCGAAAACGCCCTTCTCACCGAGTAATGTCCCACCTGAGAAGACGATCACGAGGAAGGACGGCTCAATGCTCTCCCGCCTGTTTGCCCCCAAGGTGAAGGTCAGCGCCCACTGCGACCTCCCGTGCGGCGTGTACGACCCCGCCCAGGCCCGCATCGAGGCCGAGTCCGTCAAGGCTGTCCAGGAGAAGTACCTGGCCAACGAGGACCCGCACTTCCGTGCCCGCGCCACGGTCATCAAGGAGCAGCGCGCGGAGCTCGCCAAGCACCACGTCTCGGTGCTCTGGAGCGACTACTTCAAGGCCCCGCACTTCGAGAAGTACCCCGAGCTCAACCAGCTGGTCAACGACACCCTGAAGGCCCTCTCGGCCGCCAAGGCGTCGACCGACCCGAAGACGGGCGAGAAGGCGCTGGAGCTCATCGCCGAGATCGACCGCATCTTCTGGGAGACCAAGAAGGCCTGATCTTCGATCACGCCCTCCGACCTTCGGTTTCCTGAATCGACTGGTCCTCCTGACCGCACCCGGTCCGCAGACCGCCGAACACGGCGTCCCTGTCGGGCCGGGTGCGGTCTTTTCTTCCCCGGCCGTACCGCTCACTACGCTGGCAGGCGTGAACACGACGTCGAGCGCACGACTGACCCTGGACGCCGCCCGGGCCCTTCAGGGCATGCTTCGGACCGAGATCGGGCCCGGGCTCACCGAGCGGGAACTCGACGCGGTCGAGGCGCGGTTCGGCTTTGCCTTCGCTGCCGACCATCGCGTCTTTCTCTCCGCCGGGCTCCCGCACGGCTCGCCGGGGTGGCCCGACTGGCGCGACGGTGACCCCGAGGACCTGGCCGGGCGGCTGGCGGGGCCGGTGGACGGCGTGCTCTTCGACGTGGAGCACAACGGGTTCTGGCATCGCGCCTGGCCGTCGAGGCCCGCGGAGACGTCCGAGGCGCTGCGCGTCGCGAGGACCGAGCTGGAGAGCGTGCCGCAGCTGGTCCCGGTCTACGGACACCGCTACCTGCCCGGCGCGGCGGGCGAGCACGGGCATCCCGTCCTGTCCGTCCACCAGACCGACATCATCCTGTACGGGAACGACCTCGCCGACTACGTCCGCCATGAGTTCGCCGGCCGGTCGAGCGGCCTCCTCGCCCGCGCGACCGTCGACTTCTGGTCGTCCTTCGTCGAGGGCGGGCCGGGCATCGACGTCACCGCGCCCACGCCCTTCACTCCGTACGCCACGAGCGCACAGGAGGCGGTCGAGTGCCTCCGGATGCTCGCCCTGGAACGCCTGATCGGCCGACGGCACCACCCCGAGCAGCTCATCGAGGCCGGCCTCTCGGCCCTGGTCCTCGACGTCGAGACGGAGTCCCTCCCCCTCCTCGCCGGCCTGGCACGCTCCGAGCACGACCAGGCCGACGCCCTTTTCGACCAGGTGCTCGACGAACTCGACGTGGTCCGGGACCTCCCGGGGGAAGCGGCCCGCTGGGAGCTCGTCCGCTGGTGGCTCCAGCTGATCGTGAACGGCAGCCTTGACCCCGGCGCCGGCGGTGATCTCATCACGTACGAAGGGTGGAGCACACTGGCCCAGCCGCAGTCGCTCAGGTCGCTCGTCGACAAGACCGACGCCTACAACGGCTCGGCGGCGGTCCCATGCAGCGACCGGGAATCCCTGGCGGACTCGATCGTCGAGGAGGCAGGACGTCTACTCGCCGGTCCCTGGCCATCGCGATCAAGCCGGCTCACCGAAGCGCGCACGAGCGGGTAACGTCGTTGTCATGTTCTTCCAGACGCCGATTCACGAGTGAGTGCGGGATCGGTCTGTGCTGACGTTCTTCGACGTCGCCGGCCGGCCGCACCGGCGAATCCGGAGATCACTTCACTTCATTGACCGGGAGAACCCGTGACCGACAGCAAGAACATCAACAACCCCGTGGGCCAGGGCGGCGGTCAGCGCAAGAAGCTGTCCCGTGCCGAACGGCAGAACAACGGCCCTCACCGCAACCTCGACCGCCGGCAGGCGGCGGACAAGAAGGCGGAGCTGGTGCGGAAGATGCGCGAGAAGACAGGCGCGGACGAGGGCGCCGGGCAGGTGGGCGGCGAGCCCTCACAGAGCTGACGTACCAGCGCCAGGGCCCGGGCCGCGACGCGCGGCCCGGGCCCTGTTGCCTACCGGGCGGGGCCAGGGCGTCAGCCCTGGGGTACCGCTACGAACGCCTCCCTCGGCGTCGTCGTCGGGGTGTAGCGGGTCGCGGTCGGGGCCGTCGGGAACAGGTCGCGGTGGATCACCTTGGCCACGGCCTGGATCGTGTTCACGCCGTAGGTCATCGTGCTGTTGCCGTCGGTGAGCACGGTGATGGTGTAGTCGTGGCCGCCGCCCTGGAACGTGCCGACGCTGTGCACCCGCCAGCCGCGCGTCGCGCGCTGCAGCCAGCCGTTCTTGACGTGCTTCGACACCGAGGAGGGCGCGCCCGCCGGGGTCCCCCACCGCTGCGAGGTGATGACGTTCCCCATGAGCTTGAGGATGTACGCGCGGGCGTTGTCGCTCAGGACCGAGTTCCGGGCGGTGATCAGGGAGAGCAGCCGCTGCTCGTCGGTGACGTTGATCTGGGTGAGCCCCCAGTAGCCGCCGGATCCCGGCACCGTCCGCGTCATGCCGGCGGCCGCCAGGAAGCCCTTCACCTTGGTGACGCCGAGCTGGTTCCACAGGGCGGTGGTGGCCGCGTTGTCGGACTTGGTGATCATGGCGGTGGCGAGGGTGGCCTCGCGTGAGGTCAGGTACCGGTTGGTCTTCTTCGCGTCCCAGAGGAGCGTGGCGAGGACGGTCACCTTCACGACGCTGGCCGAGTCGTACGAGGTGGTGGCGCGCAGGGTGCAGGTGGTGTTCGTGGTGCGGTCGCGCAGGCCGACGGCGACGGTGCCGCTGCGCGTGGCGAGGGCGGCGGTGATGTCCCTCTGCAGCTGGGCGGCGAGCCCGGCCTTGCCCGACGTGCAGCTGACCTGCGGCGCGGTGGCGGCGGAAGCGGGCGCCGCGCCCGCGACGACGGGCACGAGGATCCCGGCCGCGACCACGGCCGGGAGCACGCGGGCGCGCAGGGATATGCGATGAGTCATGTGGGTCCCCCTGGACAACGGATCGAACGCGCCTACGGCGCAGTCGCCCTACATGACTCCTGAGCGTGCGGATGGTTGTACGAATTCGGTGGATCCGGTGAATTCGGTGAAGGGCGGGACCTCCCCGGGACTCCCCCGGTCCTACGCCTCCGTCGGGAGGGTGTAGCGGCGCTTCTCCTTGGAGGTCGCTCCCAGGCGGTCGTAGAAGCGGATCGCGTCCTCGTTCCAGGCGGGCGTCTGCCACTGGAGCTCCGGGAGGCCCAGGCTGCGGGCCTCCGTGCGGAGGGCCGTCATCAGGAGGGGGCCCAGGCCGTGGCCGCGGGACGGCTCCGTGAGGTAGAGGCAGTCCATGTGGAGGTACTCCGTGCCGTCCCAGGTGGAGAGCTCCGGGGCGCAGGTGGCGTAGCCCGCGAGGGTGCCGTCCGGGAGGACGGCGACGAAGCAGCGGAGGCGGGGGCGCTCGGGGCCGAAGAGGAGGCCGGCGAGGCGGTCGGCGAGGCCGGGGGCCGGGGGCGCCGCCTTCTCGTACGCGGCGTGTTCGGTGATGAGTTCGACGATCCTGGGCAGGTCCTCGGGGTGGGCGTGCCGTACTTCTGCCTCGCGTGCGCTCATGCCGTCATCATGCACGGTCCCACCGACATCGTTGCCGTCGTGCCCTGACGGCGGAGCCACTCGCGGTACGGGGCCGCCCGCAGGGCCACCTCCCGGTAGGCCGCCGCGAGTTCGGCGTACAGGACGTCCAGGGGTGCGCCCGGGCGCGCGTAGAGGAGGAGGCGGACGCCGAGGGGGTCGCCGCGCAGGGGGCGGATGGCCATGTCCTCGCGCGGGACCGAGGTGGGCTGGCAGGGGGCGACGGCCTCGCCGAGGACGATGAGCGAGGCGGCCGTGTGGTAGTCGCCGTGCAGCAGGGGCGGGTCGATGCCGGCGGCGCCGAGGACCCGGCGGAGGCCGTCCCATTCGCCGTCGACGGTCGGGTCGACCATCCAGTGGTCGGCGGCGAGGTCGACGAGGTCGACGACGGGGCGGGCGGCGGCCGGGTGGTCGCGGGCCATGGAGACGAACTGCGGTTCGCGGGCGACGAGGACGCGGCCGGTGAGGCCTTCGGGGACCCTCAGCGGGCAGCCCTCCACCTCGTGCACGAAGGCCACGTCGAGCTGCCCGGTGGCGACCGTGCGCAGCAGCGCGTTGGCGGAGACGTCCACCCGGAGGCCGACGTCCGTGCCGGGCAGCCGCTGCCGGAGCCGGCGCAGCCAGCCCGGCAGCGCCCGGCTGGCGGTGGAGCCGAGGCGGAGTCCGGGTCCGTCGGCGCGGGCGGCCGCGGCCCGGGTCTCGGTGACGAGGGCGGCCATGTCGGCGACGAGGGGGCGGGCCCGGCTGAGCAGGGAGCGGCCGAGCGGGGTGGGGTGGCAGCCGGTGCGGCCGCGGGAGAAGAGTTCGGCGCCGAGGGAGTTCTCGATGCGGCGCAGCTGGGTGGTCAACGAGGGCTGGCTCATGCCGAGTTGGCGGGCCGCCTTGTGCAGGCTCCCCGTGTCCGCGATGGCGCAGAGCGCGCGCAGATGTCTCACCTCCAGCTCCATGTCCCGAGGGTAGGGCGGGTCCCGGGAGTCGCACCAGACGGCCGCGTCCCTTCAATTGCCTTGCATTTCAAGGGGGTTGAGGTGTTTTGGCTCCGGTGATGCGGTGGGGTTATCGGGGGATGACATCATCCCTTCGCGGGTCGGCTCCCCGAGACTCTCTCCGAAACCCAACAGGAGGAGCCCCCCATGACTCACCCCAAGGTCCTCACCTCCGTGCTGACCGCCGCCCTCGGTCTCGGTCTCGCCGCCTCTCTCGGTACGGCCCCGGCGGCGGCGGTCGGCACGGGCACCACAGGCACCACAGGCACCACGGGCACCACGGTCACCACGGTCGCCACCGGCAACGCCGCCGTGGCGTACGCCGGTTCGGCCGAGGAGGCCAAGGCCAACCAGGCCTTCTTCGACGCCGTCGTGAAGTCGGTGGCGAGGAAGCGGGCCGCGACGCCGGGCGCGACGGCCGTCACGGTCGTCTACAGCGCGGCGAACGCGCCGAGCTTCCGCACCCAGATATCGCGCTCCGCGCAGATCTGGAACAGCTCGGTGGTGAACGTCCGGCTCGTCGAGGGCAGCAACCCGGACTTCGCGTACTACGAGGGCAACGACTCCCGCGGCTCGTACGCCAGCACCGACGGCCACGGCAGCGGCTACATCTTCCTCGACTACCGGCAGAACCAGCAGTACAACTCGACCCGGGTCACCGCCCACGAGACCGGGCACGTCCTCGGGCTCCCGGACCACTACACGGGACCGTGCAGCGAGTTGATGTCCGGCGGCGGCCCCGGCACGTCCTGCCAGAACGCCCAGCCGAACGCGCAGGAGCGCTCCCGCGTCGACCAGCTGTGGCGTTACGGCCTCGCCTCCGCCTTCAAGAGCTGACGCGAAGTCTGTACGTGGCGGCGGCGCCCTCTCCGCGGGGCGCCGCCGTCCCGCGCCTCAGGCCGCCTGGAGGAGCCGTCGGCCGAAGTCCGCGCCGGGCGGCAGCTGGCTGCGTACCCGCTCCAGGGCTCCTTCGAAGTCGCCCCCGGCGACGCACGCCTCGAAGGCGGCGCCGCCGTAGTGCAGGGTCAGGCTGAGGTCGGCGCGCTCACCGAGCGTCAGCAGGCAGGCGAGGGTGGCCTGCTGGGCGGCGCCGTCCACGACGACGGGGAGCGGCAGGTCCCACTCCAGGACGCAGTTGGTGAGGGGCCGCCCGCCCTCGTCGGCGGCGGCGAGGGCGGCGAAGCTCTCGCCGGTGTACTCGGTCCCCCGGATCCGGGTGGCGACGTGCCGCCCGTCGGCCGTGAGGACGATCGCTTCCGCGCCGCTGCGGTCCCGGTACCAACCGGTCCAGACTTCTGTGGACTCCGATGACATGCGCGGACTGTAGCGGTATGACCGGCTCCGCCGCGCGTCCGGTCACCCCGGGGCCGGACTTCTCCCGATCTCGCCGTTCTTGCCGGTCACGTGCGTGGTAGCGGCTTCCGCCCCCTCGTACAGCGGGCACTCCGGGTTGCGGCAGGGCTGCACCTCCCACTCCGGCACCCAGGCCCCGAGGACCTTGTGCCGGGTGGCCAGTACGGCCAGCGGTCCGCCGCAGGCCGGGCAGTGCCGCTCGGCCAGTGGGTTCCGCGTCGTGCGCGGTGCCTCGTCACCCATGCATCCAGGGTAGGTCGCCGCGGGCGAGGCCGCCCGGCGCCGCTACCGCTTCCTGGTGTACGTACGGACGAGCACGCCGTTCTCGAAGGCGCGGACGTCGCCGAGCTCGAAGTCCCGGGGCTCGAAGCCTGCGCCGAACATCGGCATGCCGGAGCCGTAGACCTGCGGGTAGGTCTTGATGACCAGCTCGTCGATCTCCTCGATGAGCTCGCCGGCGAGGGTGGAGCCGCCGCAGAGCCAGATGTCCAGCGGGCTGTCCTCGGCCTTGAGCTCGCGGACGCGGCCGACGAGGTCGTCGGCGATCAGCTCGACGTTCGGGTGGGACGACTCGGCGAGCGAGCGGGTGGCGACGAACTCGCGCAGGTGGTTGTACGGGCTGGTGACGCCGATGTCCAGGGCGAGCCGGTAGGACCCGAGCCCCTGGATGACGGTGTCGAAGTGCTTGTTCTCGCCGTCGATGCCGAGCATCTCCCGGCCCTGCGTCGGAATGGTCTCCGGGTACTCGGTGCCCATCCAGGCCATGTACGGCCCCTCCGTGTACTTGAACATGGAGGTGGCATCGCCCTCGGGGTCGCCGATGAAGCCGTCGATGGTGCAGGCGATGTAGTACGTGAGCTTGCGCAAACCGGTCCTCTTCGTGATCGGGGTGCGGCTGCGATCGCAACCACGACAGTTATAGTGCTTCATGTGTAGTGGTTGCGCAAGACCCTTTTCCAAGGAGGCCTACGTGGCGAGAAACCCCGAACGTCGTACGGCGCTGCTCGACGCCGCCATCGAGGTCCTGGCGGACGAAGGTGCCCGCGGGCTGACCTTCCGGGCGGTCGACGCCCGGGCGGGGGTCCCCACGGGCACCTCGTCCAACTACTTCAGCGACCGGGACCAGCTGCTCTCCCAGGTCGCCGACCGGATCTTCGTACGGCTCACCCCGGAGCCCGGCGCGATCGACGCCGCGCTGCTTCCGACGCCCAGCCGCGCGCTGGTCGTCGAGCTGATGCGCTGGCTCGCCCGGCGCATGACCGCCGAGCGCACCTGCTACCTGGGCCTCTTCGAGCTGCGTCTGGAGGCCGCGCGCCGCCCCGAGCTGCAGAAGCGGTTCACCGAGGTGCTCCGGGCCGATCTCGACCTGAACATCCGGCTCCACCTCGACTCCGGCATGCCGGGCGACGCGGACACGGTCCGGGTGCTCTACGTCGCCCTCACCGGACTGCTCCTCGACCACTTCACCGTCCCCGGGATCCTCGGCGACCGGGACCTGGACGACATGATCGAGACCGTGGTCAACCGGATCGTCCCGGAGGCCTGATCAGCGCGTGCGCCGCGTCACGAACTCCGCCAGGGCCAGCAGGTCCTCCGCGGCCGCCAGGTCCGGCACCGCCTGGGCCAGGTGCTCGACGGCGCGGCCCATGCGCTCGGCCGCCTGGGCCTGCGCCCAGTCGCGGCCGCCGGCCCGCTCCACGGCGTCCGCCGCCGCCCGCACCGCCGCCGCGTCGAGGGCCGGAAGCGCGTACAGCTCGGCCAGCTCCTCCCCCGCGCGCGTGCCGGAGGTCAGCGCCGCCACCACCGGCAGCGACTTCTTGTGGGCGACGAGGTCGGCACCGGCCGGCTTGCCCGTGCGGTCCGGGTCGCCCCAGATGCCGATGAGGTCGTCGATCAGCTGGAAGGCGAGCCCGGCCTCCCGGCCGAAGGCGTCCATGGCCGCGACCTCCTCCTCCCCCGCGCCCGCGTAGAGCGCGCCGAGGGCGCAGGAACAGCCCAGCAGGGCGCCGGTCTTGGCGGTGGCCATGGCCAGGCACTCGTCGAGGGAGACCTCGCGCGGATCGCGCTGCTCGAAGGCGCAGTCGGCCTGCTGGCCGGCGCAGAGCTCGATGACGCAGGCGGCGAGGCGCGCGGAGGCCGCCGCGGAGGCGGGGTGCGGGTCCTCGGCGAGCAGCCGCAGGGCCAGCGCGCTCATCGCGTCCCCGGCCATGAGGGCGTCCGGGATGCCGAAGACGGTCCAGGCGGTGGGCCGGTGCCGCCGGGTCGGGTCCTCGTCGACGATGTCGTCGTGGAGGAGGGTGAAGTTGTGCGCGAGCTCCACCGCCGCGGCGGCGTTCACGGCCCGCTCGTCGTCGGCGCCGAGGGCGCGGGCCGCGGCGAGGACCAGGGCGGGCCGGATCGCCTTGCCGGGCTGCCCGGCGTCCGGGCTGCCGTCGGCGCGCTCCCAGCCGAAGTGGTACATCGCCACCCGCCGTATGGAGCCCGGCAGGGACTCGACGGTCGAGCGCAGTCGGGGGTTGACGGCGGCACGCGTCCGGTCCAGGAGCGTCACGGCCCCCTGCCCGTCGGCGTCCACGCTGGTCATGGTCACGGTCATTTCCTTCGCATCCTTCACGGCGGTCCGCACGGCGATCGGCCGGAAGCGCCCGGGGGCGGGAGGGTTCGGCCCCACCCCCGGGCGCAGACGGCTCAGCGCCAGCGGCTGACCTCGACGTTCTCCAGGACGCCGAGGGCGTCCGGGACGAGGATCGCCGCCGAGTAGTAGGCCGTGACGAGGTAGGAGATGATCGCCTGCTCGTCGATGCCCATGAAGCGGACGGAGAGGCTGGGCTCGATCTCGTCGGGCAGACCGGTCTGGTGCAGACCGATGACGCCCTGGTCGGCCTCGCCGGTACGCATGCAGATGATCGAGGTGGTCCGGGCGTCCGAGACCGGGATCTTGTTGCACGGGTAGATCGGCACCCCGCGCCAGGTCGGGATGCGGTTGCCCGCGACCTCGATCGTCTCGGGCACCAGACCGCGCTTGTTGAGCTCGCGGCCGAAGGCGGCGATGGCGCGCGGGTGGGCGAGGAACATCTTGGAGCCCCGGCGGCGGGAGAGCAGCTCGTCCATGTCGTCCGGGCTGGGGGCGCCGTCGTGCGGCTGGAGCCGCTGCCCGTAGTCGCAGTTGGAGAGGAGGCCGAACTCCTTGTTGTTGATGAGCTCGTGCTCCTGGCGCTCGCGGAGCGCCTCGACCGTGAGCCGCAACTGCTGCTCGGTCTGGTTCATCGGCTGGTTGTAGAGGTCGGCGACGCGGCTGTGGACCTTCAGCACGGTCTGGGCGACGCTCAGCTCGTACTCGCGGGGCGAGGCGTCGTAGTCGACGTAGGTGTGCGGGACGACCGCCTCGCCGACGTGGCCGGCGGAGAGGTCGATGGCGGCCTCGCCGTACGTGTTGGTGCTCCGGTCGGGAGCCGCGGCCACGCCCGCGAGGTGGGCGGCGAGCGAGCCGGCCCGGTCCGCGAGGTTCCGCACGTCGTCCCGGGTGAGCTCCAGGACCGTACAGGCGGTGGCGGCCCGGGCGCTCCAGTCCCAGGTGGCGTCCGCGGCGACCAGCGCGGCCTCGCCGAAGTAGGCGCCGTCGGCGAGGACACCGAGGACGGTCTCGTCGCCGTAGGGCCCCTCGCCGATCTGCTCGACGCGGCCGTGCGCGAGCAGGTACACCCGGTCGGTGGGGGCGCCCGCCACGGCGATGATCTCGCCCGCCGCGTACTCCCGCTGGGAGCAGCGGGCCGCGAGCTCGGTCAGCGCGCTCTCGTCCTCGTAGCCGCGCAGTGCCGGGAGTTCGCCGAGTTCGGCGGGGATCACCGCGACGCGCTCTCCGGTCTGGACGAAGGTGACGCGGCCGTCACCCACGGAGTAACTGAGCCTCCGGTTCACCCGGTAGGTGCCGCCCTGCACCTGGACCCACGGCAGCGTCCGCAGCAGCCACCGGGAGGTGATCTCCTGCATCTGCGGGGCCGACTTGGTGGTCGTGGCGAGGTTCCGCGCGGCGGCGGTGCCGAGACTCTGCTGCGGGGACTGCGGCTCCGCGCGGACCTCGCCGTCAACCGAACCAACGGACATGGAACTCCCTCTCGTATGACTGAGTTGCGCGAGAAGCCTTTCAGCACGGAGCGTGTCGACGCCATTACACATTCGGGTGGGACTGTTCGACGATCTTCGGGGTATGTCACACGATTTCCATCCGAACAGCGCAGCCCCACACGTCTCCTGACGAACTGTCCGGATCGGCTCGCACACCGCCCGAACGCATGGCAGCGGAGTGCCGGACTCCGGTACTCCGGAAGCCCACCCCGTCCTCCGGAAGGAGTCGGTCATGGCCTCACCCATGTCGGCGAACAGGTTCCTCCGCGCGCTGCGCGACGAGGGCCTCGCGGTCGTCCAGGTCGGCGACTGGTCCACCCACAACCGCAACCACAAGGGCCCCTGGGGCCCGGTGAACGGCGTGATGATCCACCACACCGTGACCCGGGGCACCGCCAACACCGTCCGGATCTGCCGGGACGGCTACGCGGCCCTGCCGGGGCCGCTCTGCCACGGCGTGATCGCCAAGGACGGCACGGTCCACCTCGTCGGCTACGGGCGCGCCAACCACGCGGGGCTCGGCGACGACGAGGTCCTCCGGGCGGTCATCGCCGAGCGGCGGCTGCCGCCGGACGACGAGGCCACCACGGACGGCAACCGGCACTTCTACGGCTTCGAGTGCGAGAACCTCGGCGACGGCGAGGACCCGTGGCCGAAGGTCCAGCTGGAGGCCATCGCGAAGGCGGCGGCGGCCGTCTGCCGGGCGCACGGCTGGACCCACCGCTCGGTCATCGGGCACCTGGAGTGGCAGCCGGGCAAGGTGGACCCGCGCGGGTTCACGATGGCGTCGATGCGGGAGCGGGTCGCCGAGCTGCTGCGCTGAGCCCCGAGGGCCCGGGCCGCCCGCGCCGGGGGCCCGCGCGGCGGCGAGAATGGCCCGGTGAACGCGTTCGACCTCTCCCGTCTGCTGCCCCGGCTCCCCTCGCCCCTGGAGCCGGTGGAGGACGAGCGCTTCGCCCGGCGCGGGCTGACGCTGCTCCTGAAGCGCGAGGACCTCATCCACCCCGACCTGCCCGGCAACAAGTGGCGCAAGCTCGCGCTCAACCTGCGCGAGGCGGCCGGCCGGCCCGTGCTCACCTTCGGCGGCGCGTACTCCAACCACCTGCGGGCGACGGCCGCCGCCGGGCGGCTGCTCGGCTTCCAGACGGTCGGGGTGGTCCGGGGCGACGAGCTGGCCGGACGGCCGCTGAACCCCTCGCTCGCGCGGTGCGCGGCGGACGGGATGCGTCTCGAGTTCGTGGACCGGGCCACGTACCGGGCGAAGAACGATCCGGCCACGCGCGCGGCGCTCCTGGAGCGGGCCCCCGCGGGCGCGTACGTGGTCCCGGAGGGCGGCAGCAACGCGCTCGCCGTCCACGGCTGCGTGGAGCTGGGCCGCGAGCTCGCCGGGGCGGCGGACACGGTCGCGGTCGCCTGCGGGACGGGCGGCACCCTGGCCGGGCTCGCGGCCGGACTCTCCCCCGGGCAGCGGGCGCTCGGCGTCCCGGTCCTCAAGGGCGGCTTCCTCGGCGGGGAGGTCCGCGCCCTCCAGGAGACGGCCTTCGGCGGCCCGCGCGGCGACTGGACCCTGGACGAGCGCTTCCACGGCGGCGGCTACGCGCGCGTGCCCCCGGTTCTGGAGGCGTTCGCACAGGACTTCGAGGCGCGGCACGGACTCGCCATCGAGCGGCTGTATGTCGCCAAAATGCTGTACGGCCTGACGACCCTCGCGGAGGAGGGCGCCTTCCCGCCGGGCACCCGGCTCGCGGCCGTCATCACGGGCGCGCCCGAGACCGTCTGACGCCGGACGGGCCCTGAGACAGGCCCTAGTCGTCGGTCTCCCGGTAGGCCGCCGCCTCCTCCAGGTCGAGGCGGCGGAGCAGGGTGCGCATCATCTCGTCGTCGATCCGGCGGGCGTCGCGCAGCTGGACGAAGACGGCGCGCTCGGCGTCGATCATCTCGCGGGAGAGCCGCCGGTAGGTGTCGTCCGCGGTCTCCCCGGTGACCTCGTTGACGGCGCCGAGGCGCTCCCACACGGAGTTGCGGCGCCGCTCCATGACCGTGCGGAGCCGGTCGGCGAGGGGCTTCGGGAGGGCGTTGCGCTCGTCGGCGAGGAGCTCTTCGAGGCGTTCCTCGGCGGCCCGCGAGGCCTCGCTCTGGGCCTGGGCCTCGGCGAGGGTCTCGGCGTACCGGTCGCGTCCGGGCAGCTTCAGGAGGCGGATCAGGGGCGGCAGGGTGAGGCCCTGCACCACGAGGGTGCCGATCACGGTGGTGAAGGTGAGGAAGAGGACGAGGTTGCGGGCCGGGAACTCCACCCCGTCGGTGACGACGGGGATGGAGAAGGCGATGGCCAGGGAGACCACGCCGCGCATGCCGGCCCAGCCGACGACGAGCGGCGCCCGCCAGTCCACCTCGGGCTCCCGCTCCCGGATGCCCGAGGAGAGCCGGCGGGGCAGGAAGGTCGCCGGGTAGACCCAGACGAAGCGGACGACGACCACGGCGACGAAGACCCCGACCGCGTACCAGGCCGCCTCCCCCATGCCGTACCGGCCGAGTCCCTTGACGACGTACGGCAGCTGGAGGCCGATCAGGGCGAAGACGGCGGACTCCAGGATGAAGGCGACCATCTTCCAGACGGCCTCCTCCTGGAGCCGGGTGGCGAAGTCGACCTTCCAGGCCTTGTGGCCGAGGAAGAGGCCGACCACGACGACGGCGAGGACTCCGGAGGCGCCCACCTCCTCGGCTGCGGCGTACGCGATGAAGGGGATGAGCAGGGAGAGGGTGTTCTGGAGGAGGGCCTCGCGCAGATGGGTGCGGAGCCAGTGGATCGGCACCATCAGGACGAGGCCGACGCCGATGCCGCCGACCGCGGCCAGGACGAACTCCCACAGTCCGCCGCCCCAGCTGATGCCCTCGCCGACGGCGGCCGCGAGGGCGACCTTGTACGCGGTGATCGCGGTGGCGTCGTTCACGAGGGACTCGCCCTGGAGGATCGTGGTGATCCGGTTCGGCAGGCCGAGACGGCGGGCGATGGCGGTGGCGGCGACCGCGTCCGGCGGCGCGATGACGGCGCCGAGCACGAGCGCGGCGGTGAGCGGCAGGTCGGGCACGAGCACGTACGCGAGCCAGCCCACGGCCACGGTGGCGAAGAGGACGTACCCGACGGAGAGCAGCGCGACGGGCCTGATGTTGGCCCGCAGGTCGAGGTACGAGGAGTCGACGGCGGCCGTGTAGAGGAGCGGGGGCAGGATCAGCGGCAGCACGATGTGCGGGTCGAGGGTGTAGTCGGGGACCCCCGGGACGTACGCGGCGGCGAGGCCGACGGCGACCAGGAGCAGCGGGGCGGGCACCGGGGTCCTGCGGGCGAACCCCGCCACGGCGGCGCTCGCCGCCACCAGTCCCACCAGCTGCAGTGCGTCCATGCTCCCGACCCCGTCCCGTGCCGCAACGTAACCTGGCCATCATGAGTGAGTGCCCGCACGTTGCCGAAATGCCGCGCCCCGAACCGGCGCCGCTGGCCGAGACCTGTCCCGAGTGCCTGGCGGACGGCACGCACCCGGTCCAGCTGCGGCTCTGTCTGAGCTGCGGGCACGTGGGCTGCTGCGACTCCTCGGCGGGGCGGCACGCGACGGCGCACTTCTCCTCGACCGGGCACCCGGTGATGCGGACCTACGAGCCGGGCGAGGCCTGGCGCTGGTGCTTCGTCGACGGTTCGATCGTCTGAAGGCCGGGGGGGCCGGCCCGCGGCCGGAGGGTCATGGGCGGGGTGCCGCCTCGCGGCCCGCACGGTCACGGACGGTTCGATGCCCCGGACGCTGGGTACGTCACCCCTCCGCGGGTTCTCCGCGGCCGCCGAGGGGCGGGGGCGCGGGACCACCTGGTCTCCGGGGTTCCCGGCGACACGGCAGGATGGATCGCGATAGCGTCACGGCGGACCGCGCAGGCTCCCTGCGTACCGCCCGGTCCGGGGGCCTCTCCCCCCGGACCCCGAATGAGCTTGTGCCACCTTGGAGGTGAGGGTGTCCCAGATCGCAGGCGAGCCCGGGACCCAGGACTTCGTGGAAGTCCGGCTGCCCGCTGCGGGTGCCTATCTGTCCGTGCTGCGTACGGCCACGGCCGGCCTCGCGGCGCGCTTGGACTTCACCCTCGACGAGATCGAGGACTTGCGGATCGCGGTCGACGAGGCCTGCGCCATCCTGCTCCAGCAGGCCGTGCCGGGGTCCGTCCTCAGCTGTGTCTTCCGGCTGGTCGACGACTCCCTCGACGTGACCGTCTCCGCCCCGACGACGGACGGCAGGGCGCCCGAGCGGGACACCTTCGCGTGGACCGTGCTGTCGGCGCTCGCCGGGAAGGTGGAGTCGTCGGTGGCCGAGGACCGTACGGTCTCGATCAGCCTGTACAAACAGCGCGGCGCGGGGCCAGGCCCGGCGTGAGGAGCGGGGACGCGACGGCCGGCATCCCTGAGCAGCAGGCGCGGCCGAACAGGGTCGCTACGGAGCAGGCGGACCACATGAGCGAGCACGAGCAGCACCACGAGGTTCCCGAGACACCAGGGGTCTCCGAGGCCCCGGCGAGTTCCGAGGGTTCCCCCGAGGCTCCCGAGGCGCTGATCCCCGACGACGCCGAGGCGGCGGAGAAGGCCGACGACGCCGACGCCGAGGAGGACGACGAGGGTCCGGAGGCCCCCGCCGTCCCGGACCCGCACGACCGGAGCGGCGCCCGCGCGCTCTTCGTCCAGCTGCGCGAGCTGCCCGAGGGCTCCCCGGAGAAGGCCGAGCTGCGCAACCGCCTGGTGCGCATGCACCTGCCGCTGGTGGAGCACCTGGCCCGGCGCTTCCGCAACCGCGGGGAGCCGCTGGACGACCTGACGCAGGTGGCGACGATCGGTCTGATCAAGTCGGTCGACCGGTTCGACCCGGAGCGCGGGGTGGAGTTCTCCACGTACGCGACGCCGACGGTCGTCGGCGAGATCAAGCGCCACTTCCGTGACAAGGGGTGGGCGGTCCGGGTGCCGCGCCGGCTCCAGGAGCTGCGGCTGTCCCTGACCACGGCGACGGCCGAGCTGTCCCAGCAGCACGGGCGGTCGCCGACCGTGCACGAGCTGGCGGAGCGGCTGGGGATCTCGGAGGAGGAGGTCCTGGAGGGTCTGGAGTCGGCGAACGCCTACTCGACGCTCTCCCTGGACGTCCCGGACACCGACGACGAGTCGCCGGCGGTGGCGGACACGCTGGGCGCTGAGGACGAGGCCCTGGAGGGGGTCGAGTACCGGGAGTCGCTCAAGCCGCTCCTGGAGGACCTGCCGCCCCGGGAGAAGCGGATCCTGCTGCTCCGATTCTTCGGGAACATGACCCAGTCGCAGATCGCGCAGGAGGTGGGCATCTCCCAGATGCACGTCTCACGGCTGCTGGCCCGGACCCTGGCGTCGCTTCGGGAGAAGCTCCTGGTGGAGGAGTAGTCGCTCAGGCGCCCTGGCCGGGGCGCCTGATGCCGAGCGCCTCGGTCGTGGCCGGGTTCACCAGGAGGACGAGCCCGGTCACGGCGAGCGCGGCGACGACGATCCCGAAGGGGATCACGCCCTCGGTCTGCAGCATCTGCCAGGCGACCGGCAGGGCGAGGATCTGGGTGATCACGGCCGGGCCGCGGCTCCAGGAGCGCATCGTCCACAGGCCGCGGGCGGCGGCGAGCGGGATCAGTCCGAGTGCGATCACGGTCACACCGCCCGTCACCCCGCTGGTGACGTCGCCGCCGTCGAGGAGGCTCCGCACCAGCATGTAGACGCCTCCGGCGAGGAGCCCGAGGGCCTCGACGAGGGCCACGCCCGCGGCTGCGGCCAGGCGGGCGGGGCGGGGGGTCTGCTCCGTACTGCTCATGCAAGGCAGCGTAACGGGGGCGCCGGGGAACCCGGGCCGGACCCCGCACCCTGCCCCGCACCGGGTCCCGTCGGAGGTGTACGCGGATCCGCCCGGGCCGGCTCCGTCGGAGGTGTACGCGGATCCACCCGGCCCGGCTCCGTCGGAGGCGGGCGCGATCCGCTGGACCCGGCCCCGTCGGGGTGTCCGGGGATCGGGCTGGGCTGGGCCCCGGTACCGCCGGGTAGGTACGCTGGCGCCCATGCGCGCACTTCTCGTGGTCAACCCGGCAGCCACCACCACCAGTGCCCGCACCCGCGACGTGCTCATCCACGCGCTGGCCAGCGAGATGAAGCTGGAGGCGGTCACCACCGAGTACCGGGGGCACGCGCGCGACCTGGGCCGGCGGGCCGCCGAGGCCGGGAACATCGACCTGGTCGTGGCCCTCGGCGGGGACGGCACGGTGAACGAGGTCGTCAACGGACTGCTGCACGACGGGCCCGATCCGGACCGGCTGCCGAGCCTCGCCGTCGTCCCCGGCGGCTCGACCAATGTCTTCGCCCGCGCCCTCGGACTGCCGAACGACGCCGTGGAGGCGACCGGCGCCCTGCTCGACGCGTTGCGTGAGCGGCGGACACGGACGGTGAGCCTCGGGCTCGCGTCCGGGACGCCGGGCACCGAGGACGAGTCCGTGCCCGCACGCTGGTTCACCTTCTGTGCCGGACTCGGCTTCGACGCGAGCGTCATCGGCCGGGTCGAACAGCAGCGCGAGCGCGGCAAGAGATCGACGCACGCCCTCTATCTGCGCCAGGTGGTGCGCCAGTTCCTGGAGGAGCCGAACCGTCGGCACGGCACGATCACCCTGGAGCGCCCGGGCGCGGAGCCGGTCGAGGACCTGGTCCTCTCCATAATCTGCAACACCTCCCCCTGGACCTACCTGGGCAATCGCCCGGTGTACGCGTCCCCGGAGGCGTCCTTCGAGACCGCGCTCGACGTCCTCGGACTGCGCCGGCTCTCCACCCCTGCGGTGGCCCGTTACGCCACCCAGCTGCTCACCTCGACCCCGGAACGGGGTCCGCGCGGCAAGCATGCCGTACCTCTGCACGATCTGACCGACTTCACCTTGCATTCGAAGGTGCCCCTCCCCCTGCAGATGGACGGAGACCACCTCGGACTGCGTACGAGCGTGACGTTCACAGGCGTTCGCCGTGCACTGCGTGTGATTGTGTGAGTGGAAGGGCCCAAAGTCCTTTCACTCGAACGTTTAGGCGCGCATCCACCCCTTAGAAGTACGGCTGTGACCTAGCCGACACCGAGGAATCAAAAAAAACTTTCCGGAAGGGGTTGTATCCGCCCCTGGGGTTTGGGAGTCTCTTCTTGGCGATCGGGACGGCCCGCAACACCGGCCTCCACTGAGAGCCAGAACCCCACCCCAAGCAACAGGACCACACCAGTTCAACTGGCAGTCGGCCCTTCCCTTGCGGAGGGATTCGTGAAAGCGTTCACATTCACAAGCAACTCGCACGTAACACTGAGAGAGGTAGCAGCCATGGACTGGCGTCACAACGCCGTTTGTCGTGAGGAAGACCCCGAGCTGTTCTTCCCCATCGGCAACACCGGTCCTGCGCTGCTGCAGATCGAGGAAGCCAAGGCCGTCTGCCGCCGCTGCCCCGTCATGGAGCAGTGCCTGCAGTGGGCGCTCGAGTCCGGCCAGGACTCCGGCGTCTGGGGTGGCCTCAGCGAGGACGAGCGCCGCGCGATGAAGCGCCGTGCCGCTCGCAACCGGGCGCGTAACGCCAGCGCCTGAGCCACCTGCACAGCCTGAGGCAAGCGGCGCGTACACCGCGTACGCAATCACCGCCCCGAGCCGCAGCGCGCAGCAGTAACCCACAGCATTCGAGCCCCGGACCGATTCCCTTCGGTCCGGGGCTCGCTGCTGTGCGCTGGGCCGTACGACTACTTCTGCGGCCGTACGGGGATGTCGAGGACCACCTTCGTGCCGCGCTCGGCGCCCGGCAGCATGTCGAAGGAACCGCCCAACTCCCCTTCCACCAGGGTCCGTACGATCTGCAGGCCGAGGTTGCCGGCCCGCTGCGGGTCGAAGCCCTCGGGCAGGCCGCGGCCGTCGTCCTGGACGGTGATCAGGAGCCGGGCGTCCGTCCGGGTCTCGCCGCGGACGGCGCTGACCTCGACCGTGCCCTGCTCGCCCTGCACGAAGGCGTGTTCGAGCGCGTTCTGCAGGACCTCGGTGAGGACCATGGAGAGCGGGGTGGCGACCTCGGCGTCGAGGATGCCGAAGCGGCCGTTGCGCCGGCAGGTGACCTTGCCCGGGGAGATCTCGGCGACCATCGCGATGACCCGGTCGGCGATCTCGTCGAACTGCACCCGCTCGTCCAGGTTCTGGGACAGCGTCTCATGGACGATGGCGATCGAACCGACGCGCCGGACGGCCTCGTTGAGGGCCTCGCGGCCGCGGTCGGAGTCCATCCGGCGAGCCTGGAGGCGGAGCAGGGCGGCGACCGTCTGGAGGTTGTTCTTCACCCGGTGGTGGATCTCCCGGATGGTGGCGTCCTTGGTGATCAACTCGCGCTCGCGGCGGCGCAGTTCGGTGACGTCCCGGAGCAGGACGAGCGAACCGATCCGGGTGCCCTTGGGCTTGAGCGGGATCGCCCGCAGCTGGATCACCCCGCCGTTGCCCTCGACCTCGAACTCGCGGGGCGCGTAGCCGGAGGCCAGCTTGACCAGGGCCTCGTCCACCGGGCCGCGGGAGGGGGCGAGTTCGGCGGTGATCTGGCCGAGGTCCTGGCCGACCAGGTCGGCGGCGAGGCCGAGCCGGTGGTAGGCGGAGAGGGCGTTCGGCGAGGCGTACTGGACGACGCCCTCGGCGTCGAGGCGGACGAGACCGTCGCCGGCGCGCGGCGAGGAGTCCATGTCGACCTGCTCGCCGGGGAAGGGGAACGTTCCGGCGGCGATCATCTGGGCGAGGTCGGAGGCCGACTGGAGGTAGGTGAGCTCCAGGCGGGAGGGGGTGCGGACGGTCAGCAGGTTGGTGTTGCGGGCGATGACGCCGAGGACCCGGCCCTCGCGGCGCACCGGGATGGACTCGACCCGCACCGGGACCTCCTCGCGCCACTCCGGGTCGCCCTCGCGGACGATCCGGCCCTCGTCGAGGGCGGCGTCGAGCAGCGGGCGGCGGCCGCGCGGGACCAGGTGGCCGACCATGTCGTCCTGGTAGGAGGTGGGGCCCGTGTTGGGCCGCATCTGGGCGACGGAGACGTACCGCGTGCCGTCGAGGGTCGGGACCCAGAGCACGAGGTCGGCGAAGGAGAGGTCGGAGAGCAGCTGCCACTCCGACACCAGCAGATGGAGCCACTCGAGGTCGGAGTCGCTCAGGGCGGTGTGCTGGCGGACGAGGTCGTTCATGGAGGGCACGGTGCGAGCGTACCTGCGGAATTACAGGGGCGGTGAACCTGGATCTCCGGGGCTCCGTGTTGGAGGATGGGCCGGGAAGGACCGCGTTCCTGTGGATGGACAGACAAGAATGGTCTAGTCCACAATGAACGTCATAGACCTCCATCCTCCCCGCACAGGAGGATGGAACGAGGTACCCGGCGCTCTCTGCCCTGACTGCGCCGAGACCTCCCACACGGCCGCGGGACCGCACACCCCCGGCCGGGCAACTCCGGGCTGCGGTGCCGGGCGGGCTGAGGGTCCCGCCGGGCGCCGCGGCCCGCGGGTTTTTCCGGGGCCTTCGCGCCGCCCTTCGGCCGACTGAAGCGGACGGCTCTCAGGCCTCCGGCCAGGCCCGCATCGCCGCTTCCGCCACCGCCGTCAGCTCCTCCGCCGTCGCCCCGTCGCGGGCCTGCAGGGACATGCCCTGGAGGACGGCGCCGGTCAGCCGGGCCAGGGCGCGCGGATCGGTGTCCGGCGGGAGGTCGCCGGCCTCCACGCCCTCACGGATTCGGTTCTCGAAGGCGGCCAGATTGGCGTTCCGCCGGTCCCGCAGGGCCTGCTCCACCTCGGGGGTCGAGCAGTTCACCGCGGCGGTGATCATCAGGCAGCCGTGCGGGTGTCCAGGCTCCGTGAAGAGCACGGCGGCCTCGCGCAGCATGCGCCCCAGGGCGGCGCGGGCGGTCGGCTCCTCGGCGAAGGCGCGGCCGCCGTAGGCCCCGTAGCTGAGCGCGTACGCCTCGACGACCTCCTCGAACAGCGTCTTCTTGTCGCCGAAGGCGGCGTAGAGACTGGGCGCGCTGATGCCCATGACGCGGGTGAGGTCGGCGACGGAGGTCGTCTCGTAACCGTGCTCCCAGAAGGCCATCGTCGCCTGCTCCAGGGCCGTGAGCCGGTCGAAGGAGCGGGGGCGGCCGCGCTGTCTCGTCACCATGGAGTGAATTCTATAGCGCTCGCTACGGATCGTGGGGTACGGTCTTTGCATAACGACCGCTACAGAAAGAGGGGGGCGTCGCCATGGGCATGCTCGACGGAAGGCTGGCCGGGAAGACGGCACTGGTCACGGGCGGGAGCCGGGGCATCGGACGGGGGATCGCCGAGCGGCTCGGCCGCGAGGGCGCGCGGGTCGCGGTGCACTACGGGACGAACGAGGCGGCGGCGAAGGAGACGGTCGCCGCGATCGAGGCGGCCGGCGGCTCCGCCTTCGCGGTGGGACAGGAGCTGGGGGTCCCGGGTGACGCGGCGGCGCTGTGGCGGGCCTTCGACGCCCACGCGGACGGTCTGGACATTCTGGTGAACAACGCGGGGATCGGGGCGTCGCAGCCGTTCGCGACGATCGGCGACGAGGAGTACGACCGGATCTTCGCGGTCAACACGAAGGCGCCCTTCTTCCTGGCGCAGCTGGGGGCGGAGCGGCTGCGGGACGGCGGCCGGATCGTCAACGTCTCGACGGGCCTGAGCCGGGCGGCGGCCATGCCGGACCTGATCGCGTACGCGATGTCGAAGGGCGCGCTCGACGTCTTCACCCGCTATCTGTCGAAGGTCCTCGGCCCGCGCGGGATCACGGTCAACGCGGTGGCGCCGGGGATCGTGGACACGGACATCAACGCCGGATGGCTGCGGGGGAACGAGGAGGCCTGGGCGGGGGCGGCGGCGATGGCGACGCTGGGAGCGGTCGGGACGCCGCCGGAGATAGCGGACGTGGTCGCCTTCCTGGTCTCCGACGACGCGCGCTGGGTGACGGGCGACTGGATCGACGTGACGGGGGGCTCGCTGGCCTGAGACCGGGGGCGGGGACGGAGGTTCGCCGGACTGCCGCGCGGGGCGGGGACGGATTTCGCCGGGCCGACGCAGGGGCGGAGGCGGAGGTGCGCCGGGGTGGCGCGCGAAGGGGGCGGGGCGGGGTTCGAGTGGCTGGTGGGGCGGGTGCGGCCGACGATGGAAGCGGCGCCGTCCGCGGGGTGGAACGGCATGAGGGGAAGGCCTCCCCTCTGCTAGATTTGGACCCAGATTGGTCTATACCACACGGTCCTTTCAGCAGCCCCTCATCAGATCGGCAGGCACAGCGTGGAAGTTGTCATCGTCAAGGACGCCAAGGCCGGCGGCGAGCTCATCGCGGACGGCATCGCCGACCTCCTGCGCCGCAAGCCCGACGCGCTGCTCGGCGTGGCCACGGGCTCGACCCCGATCCCGATCTACGACGCCCTCGTCGCCCAGGTGTCCGCCGGTGCCGTGGACGCCTCCCGAGCGCGGATCGCCCAGCTGGACGAGTACGTGGGCCTGCCCGCCGGGCACCCCGAGTCGTACCGCTCCACCGTCCTGCGCCAGGTCGTCGAGCCGCTCGGGCTCTCCCCCGAGGCCTTCATGGGTCCCGACGGCTCCGCCGAGGACGTCCTGGCGGCCTGCGAGGCGTACGACAGGGCGCTGACCGAGGCCGGTGGCGTGGACCTGCAGATCCTCGGCATCGGCACCGACGGGCACATCGGCTTCAACGAGCCGTGCTCCTCGCTCGCCTCCCGCACCCGGATCAAGACGCTCACCGAGCAGACCCGCGTGGACAACGCCCGCTTCTTCGACGACGACATCGAGCAGGTCCCGCACCACGTCATCACCCAGGGCATCGGCACCATCCTGGAGGCCCGTCACCTGGTGCTGCTCGCCACCGGCGAGGGCAAGGCCGAGGCCGTGGCGCAGACCGTCGAGGGCCCGGTGGCGGCGCTCGTCCCGGCCTCCGCGCTCCAGCTGCACCCGCACGCCACGGTCGTCGTGGACGAGGCGGCGGCCTCCAAGCTGAAGCTCGCCGACTACTTCCGGCACACCTACGCGAACAAGCCGTCCTGGCAGGGCATCTAGGGCATACGCAGACAAAGGGGCCCGGCACCTGGATCAGGTGCCGGGCCCCTTCATGTACGGCCATGTACGGCGATGTACGTCCGCGGCGTCAGGCGTCAGGCGCCGGCGCCGGCGCCGACCACGGCCTCCGCCGCCGCGCGGCCGCAGACCCGGGCCGCGCCGTGCGTGGCGATGTGCAGGGCCCCGCGGGGCTCCGCCTCGTTGAGGCCCATCTCGACCACGACGGTGTCGGGGCGGGCCGCGAGGAGGCCGTCCAGGGCCTCGGTCATCCACGGGTGCCGGTGGGCGTCCCGTACGACCGCGACGATCCGCCGCTCCCCCGCGGCGGCCAGGACGTCGGCCACGGACGACTCGTCGTACGAGCCGGTCTCGGTGCCGGGGAGCAGCCGCTCCAGCTCGGCCGCGATGCCCCAGGGCGTCTCGTCGCCGACCGCGAAGTTGGCGACGGGAGTGAAGGCGGCCACGTAGGGAGCACCGGTCATCGGCGTGTGGGCGTGCTCGCCCCGGGTCACCTTGAGGGCCCTGCGGGCCGCCACGAGTCCGATGTCGGTGCCGGGCGCGGTCCCCTCCTCTGATGCCACGCCCGGCACCGCCACAGCCCCCCTGGCCCGGTGCGCCTGGGTCCAGGCCGCCAGGGCGCGCACGCGCGCCGCGGCGTCGGCCAGCCGCTCCTCGGGCAGTTCACCGGTCCGTACCGCGGTGACGAGCGCGTCGCGCAGCCGCAGCACGGTGTCCTCGTCGCACAGCCCGCCGCCGACGCAAATGGCGTCGGCGCCCGCGGCGATCGCGAGGACGGATCCGCGCTCGATGCCGTACGTCGCCGCGACGGCCTGCATCTCCATGCCGTCGGTGACGATCAGCCCCTCGAAGCCCAGCTCCTGACGCAGCAGACCGGTGAGGATCTGCGGGCTCAGGGTGGCCGGACGGTGGGGGTCGAGCGCGGAGAGCAGGATATGCGCGCTCATGACCGCTTTGGTACCCGCGGCGACGGCCGCGCGGAAAGGTACCAGCTCACGGGCGTGCAGTGTGGCGAGGTCCACATCGATCCGGGGCAGCGCGTCGTGGGAATCCACGTTGGTGTCGCCGTGTCCGGGGAAGTGCTTCGTGCAGGCCGCGACCCCGACGCCCTGGAGGCCGTCGACGTACGCCACGGTGTGCCGGGCGACCAGGTCCGGGTCGGGTCCGAAGGAGCGGACGCCGATGACGGGGTTCTCGGCGTTGGAGTTGACGTCCGCCGAGGGCGCCCAGTTCAGGTCGACGCCGCACTGCACGAGCCGGCGGCCGAGCTCGCGGGCGACGGCCCGGGTGAGCTCGACGTCGTCGACGCTGCCGAGCGCGTAGTTGCCGGGGAAGGACGAGCCCTGCTTGACCTCCAGGCGGGTGACGTCCCCGCCCTCCTCGTCGATGGCGACGAGGACGTCGTCCCGCTCGGCGCGCAGCTGCGCGGTGAGCGCGGCGAGCTGCTGGGGGTCGACGATGTTCCGGCCGAAGAGGCCGACCGAGGACAGGCCCTCGCCGATGCGGCGGAGCAGCCAGTCGGGGGCGGTGGTGCCGACGAAGCCGGGCTGGAGGACCGTGAGCGCGTCACGGGTCAGGGTGTCCGAGCCGTGTACGAGTGTGGTCATGGGGGTCCGTTATCCCTTCACCGCGCCGGCGGTCATGCCGCCGACGGCCTTGCGCTGGAGGAAGAGGAAGACGACGAGCACGGGGAGGGCGAAGAGGGTGGAGGCGGCCATGGTGGCGCCCCAGTCGCTGCCGAACGCGGTCTGGAACTGGGTCAGCCAGAGCGTCAGGGTCTGCGACTCCTTCTCCTTGTTGAGCATGAGGATCATGGCGAACTCGTTCCAGGCGGTGATGAAGCCGAAGAGCGAGGTCGACATCAGGCCGGGGGCGAGCAGCGGGAAGATCACCTTGCGGAAGGCCTGGCCGCGGGTGCAGCCGTCGATCTGCGCGGCCTCCTCCAGCTCGACCGGGACGGCGGCGATGAAGCCGCGCAGGGTCCAGATCGTGAAGGGGAGGACCATGACGAAGTAGATCAGCGTGAGCATCGGGATGCTGTTCAGCAGGTCGTTCTCACGGGAGATCATGTACATCGCGATGACCATGACCTCCCAGGGGGCCATCTGCGCCATCATCACGATGAGGACGATGCCCTTGCGGCCCTTGAACCGGAGGCGGGCGATCGCGAAGCTCGCGGCCAGGGCGACGACCAGGGCGAGGAGTACGGCGCCGATGGTGACCGTGAGGCTGTTGGTGACGTACGTCCAGAACAGGTCGACGCCGGTGGCGGTGCCGTAGTTCTCGAAGGTCGGGGTGAAGACGAAGACCGGGTCCTTCGTCATGATCTCGTGCTGCGGCTTCAGCGAGGACGAGAACATCCAGTAGACCGGGAAGACGAAGACGACGGCGAGCACGAGGGCGCCGAGGTTCTTGGCGACCGCGGCGACCGTGAGCGGCTTCCGGGTGCGCAGCTTCTGCGGGGTCGGGGTGGTGGCGGCGCTCACAGCTGCTCCTCCTCCTTCAGGATCAGGCGGAAGTAGAAGGACATGACCGCGATGAGCATCACGATCGTCAGGATGGAGATGGCGGCGGCGACGCCGTAGTGGAACTGGCCGACGCCCTCGATGTAGGCGAAGACCGGGAGCGTCTCGGAGCCGCGGTCGGGGCCGCCGAGGTTCATGGCGTAGACCTGGGCGAACGCCTTGAAGATCCAGATGATCTCCAGGAACGTCGTGATCATGAAGAAGGACTTCAGGTTCGGGAAGACCACGGCCCAGAAGGTGCGCCAGCCGCTGGCGCCGTCCATCTTGGCGGCCTCGTACAGCTCGGACCCGATGGTGGTCAGGCCGGCGTACATGTTGAGGGCGACGAACGGGACGGAGCCCCAGACGAGCAGGATCAGCACGATGACGAGGGTGGAGAAGCCGGTCTCGAACCAGTTGTGCTGCTCGTAGCCGGAGAAGCCCAGGGTGCGCATCAGCCAGTTCACGACGCCGAACTGCTCGTCGAAGAGCCAGCGGAAGACGGTGACGGAGGCGACGATCGGCATGGCCCAGGCGAACATCAGGGCCAGCGAGAGGACCAGGCGCATCTTCTTGCCGAGGCGGTTGAGCAGCAGGCCGATGCCGGTGCCGATCGCCATGATGAGGGCGACGTTGACGGCGGTGAAGACGACGCTTCGGACGACGACGGTCCAGAATTCCGCGTCGCCGAGGAGCTCGGTGTAGTTGTCGAAGCCGGTCCAGACCGTCTCGCGGGTGATGAACTCCTTCCGGTTGAGCTCCTGGAAGGAGAGGATCACATTGCGGATCAGCGGGTAGAGCAGCAGCACCGCCATGGACAGCAGGGCAGGCGCGACGAGCAGGTAGGGCAGCACCCCGCTGGGCAGGGAGCGCCTGCCGCGTGGAGGCTGAAGGACTTCCTTCGGGCCCGGAGAGGGTGGCGGAGTCTGCGACTTCCCTGCCGCCCTCCCGGGCGCGTCCTGGGGACCGGCGGTCGCCGTCCCCTGGGAGTCCACGGTCATGGTCTTCTTCCTCGCGGTTCTGGGGCTCCCGCGCCCACCGGGGCACGGCCCGGGGGAGCGGGCCGCTGATCACTGCATCGCTGCAACGCGCCGGTGGTGCGGCCGGTGCGACAC
>NZ_JBSHDU010000060.1:0-52907 GCF_053616475.1 Streptomyces sp. NPDC055815
GGTCAGCCGAGGGCCGCCGGGGAGTGGGCGTTCCGCTGCAGCAGGCGCGGCTTGCCGGAGCCGTCGGCGGGGACGGACCAGAGGTCCTTGGTGCCGTCGTCGTGCTGCTGGGCGTAGGCGAGGGTGGAGCCGTCGAGCCAGGCGGCCTGGTCGTCCACGCTGCGGGTCTCGGCGGTGGTGGTCACGCGGCTGGTGGCCAGGTCGAGTACGGAGAGGCGCCAGCCGCGGGCGGGGTCGCCGTCGACGGGTGCCTTGAAGGCGATCCTGGTGCCGTCGGGGGAGAGCGAGGGGCATTCGACGCGGTCGCGCAGCGTGCGGACGGTGCGTGCCGCGAAGTCGCCCTGGACCAGGTAGCGGTGGCCCTTGGTGTACATGGTCGCGTAGAAGGTGTTGTCGTCCTTGGTGAACGTCACGCCCCAGTAGTTGACGTCGGCCGCCTGGTAGGGCTTGCCGTCCTTGACGACGGAGAAGGTCTCCAGGGTCTTGAAGAGGGTTCCCGTCCTGGTGTCGTAGATGCCCGTGCGGGTGGCGAAGTTGAGGGTGGCGTAGCTGTCTCCGCCGACGAAGGCGGTCCAGGAGACCATGCGTCCGCTGGCCGAGACGCGGACCCGGTTGGGGACGCCGCTCACCGGGATGGTCTTGCGTTCCTTGAGGTCGGGTGACATCACGCGCATCGTGACGGTGCCGAGGACCCCGTCGGCGTAGAGGCAGGCCACCGTGCCCGCGGCGGCGTAGACACGGTCGCACTTGGTGTTCGAGACGGCCCGTCGGCCGTCAGGGTCGTCCTTGTCGGCCGTCGTGACCTGCCCGGTGCTCGTGAGAGTCAGCAGCCGTGGACCGGGCGCCAGGGACACGGTCTCGGCGGTGACGGTCGTGTCGGGGGCCTGGGCCGACGAGCTGTGCCGGGCGTAGCCGACGGCGACGGCGACGAGCGCGAGGGTGGCGGCCGCCATGGTCGCGATGCGGGCCGTCCGCGAGGACCGCTGCGGCGCGGGGGACGGGGCCGAGTCGGGCTCGGCGTCGAGGGTCGGCTGCGTGGTCATACGGTTTCCTCGGTGTCGGTAGGGGTGGTGGGTCGGACGAGCAGCAGGAACGCGGTGGCGGCGACCGCCGGGACGACCAGGGCGGCGGCGCACCGGACGGCGACGAGCGGGCCCCACAACTGCCAGGCGAGCCCGAAGAGGACGGAGGAGGCGAGGTACGCCAGCGCCTGCCCGGTCTGGATCAGGGCGAGGCCGGTGGTGCGCAGGTGCTCGGGAAGCACGGGACCGGCCAGGGCCATCAGCACGCCGTCGGTGGCGGCGTAGAAGAAGCCGTAGAGCACCAGCACACCCGCCACCAGCGGCCACCCGTGCAAGGAGCCGGACAGGAGCAGGTAGACGCTGAGCAGGGCGGTGTAGCCGCCGAGTACCACCGGAACACGGCCGATGCGGTCGGCCAGCGCTCCGACCGGGACCGCGAGGAGGAGGTAGACCAGGCTGGTGCCGACCGCGAGCAGCGGGAAGCTGCTCAGGGAGACCTCTTCCCGCCGCTGCAGGAGCAGGTAGACGAAGCCGTCGCCGATGACGGCGAAGCCGAGCAGGCACGCCGCGACGAGCAGGCGGCGCACCGGGGCGGACCGCAGCAGGGCGGTGGCCGCGCGTGGCGAGGCCACGGCGGCGGGCGGCCGTGCGTCGTGCCGGTCCCGCACGAAGAGGACGAGGACGAGGACGCCGAGCGCCGCGATGCAGAAGCTGGTGACGAGGACGGCGTCGAAGGCCTGACCGCTCGCCGCGAGGACGGCCAGGGCGACGAGCGGCCCGAGGAACGCGCCGAAGCTGTCCATCGCCCGGTGCACGCCGAACGCGCGGGCCAGGGCGTGCGGCGGGGCCGACAGCGTGATCAGGGCGTCCCGGGGTGCCGTACGGAGTCCCTTGCCGGCCCGGTCGACGGCGATGACGAGCCCGAGCGCACCCGCCGTACGACCGACCGCGAGGAGCCCGAGCTTGGCCAGCGCCGACATCGCGTAGCCGACGCCCGCGACGGCCTTCGGCCTGCGGACCCGGTCCGCGACGTACCCGCCGACGAGCCGCAGCAGCGCGGTCGCCCCGGTGTGGAGCCCGTCGAGCATGCCGTACGCCAGGGGGCTCATGGACAGCCCCACCACGAGGTACACGGGGAGGATCGCGGTGACCATCTCGGCGGAGACGTCGGTCAGGAGACTGACCGTGCCGAGCGCGAACACGTTGCCGCCGACGACCCTGATCCCGAGCAGCCGGGAGGGGCCTGCGGCGGATGCGGAATCGGCCCCTGGCCTGTCGATCGAGGACAGATACATGCGGGCGGACCTTTCGGGGCGGGAGGGGAGTGGGGAGTGGGGGAGGCGCCCTCCCCGAGGTGCCCTCCCCTTCCGGGGAGGGCACCCGTCGCTCACGTGACCGTCAGTGGCAGGAGTTGGTGCCGCTGTCGGTGAAGGTCTTGCCCGCCTGGGGGACGAACTTCCAGTCGTAGCTGTTGGAGTGCAGGGTCAGCTTCAGCACGCCCCACGTGTTGGCGTTGCGGACCTCGCTGTTGGGCTGGATGGTGCCGAAGCCGCCCAGGCCGGTGCCGCCCATGCCGGCGACGAACTGCCGGATGCCGCGGGTGCTGTCCAGGCCGCCGGTGGCGTTCATCGGGGCGAACCGCTCGTAGTTGTGGTTGTGCCCGGTGACGATGACCTCGGCGTTGTTGTCGTACAGCGCCTGGTACAGCGGCTGCACCGAGGTGGCCGGACCGTGGCTGGCGCCGGAGGTGTAGCGCGGGTGGTGCCAGTACGCGACGGTGCACGGCTTCGTGCTGGCCGCCAGGTCGCTCCGGAGCCACTGCTCCTGCGCCGAGCCGGCCGCGCAGGACACGACCGAGCAGTTGGAGTTGAGCGCCACGACGTGCCAGGTGCCCAGGTCGAAGGAGTAGTAGCCCTTGTTCGGGTCACCCGCGGATGCGCCGAAGTAGTTGAAGTAACCCGAGGCGCCCGAGGTGTGGTACTCGTGGTTGCCGGTGGCCGGCTTGGTGCGCGCCTTGAACCGGCCCCACGTCGGGTCGTAGCAGTTGGTGTAGTCGGCGGCGGTGCCGTCGGGGTAGGCCGTGTCGCCGATGGCCATGACGGTGCCGCTGATGCCGTCCAGGAGGTTGGCCGTGGCCTCGTCGCCGCCGGTGCCGCAGTCGGCGATGTCACCGGCGCCGACAAGGACCGGGTCGGCCGACGGCGCCGAGGTGGAGGTCGTGGGCGTGGGGGTCGGGCCGGTGCCGGTGGTGATCACCAGCTGCGGGGCGTCGGCGCCGGACTCGCGGGAGTCGTAGTACGCGCCGTCGGCGTTGCCGGAGGTGCCGCCGAAGCCGAAGGTGCCGTTGCCGGTCACCACCGAGGTCACGTCGATCTCGACCCACTGGTCGTTCGAGACCGCGCCGAGGGACGCGAGCGTGGCGCCGTCGATGACCGGCTTGTTGTTCCACGTGACCGCGGTCTCCGACCACGTGGTGTCGCTCATCGACTTCCAGGTGCCGCCGGCGGCGCTGTTGCCGGTGCTGGTGACGCGGATCCGCAGCTTGGCGCTGGACACGGTGGCGGTGAGGCCGCTGACCGTGAACTTCAGGTACGACTGGCGGACCGGCGAGTTGTCCACGGTGAACAGCGACGACGTGCCGTAGTTCGTGGACGGAGCGGTGTCCTGCACATAGGTGTCGGCGACCGGTGTGAAGGTGCTGGTGGCCGCGCTGGCGGCCGGCGCGAGGGTGAGCAGAGCCGCGACGGCGGCGGTGGTCGTGGCGACCGCGACGGTCGCCAAGGACGCTCTTCGGATGTGGCGGGTGCCCATCACATGAATCCCTTTCGAGATGAAGGTGTCGCCTCCTGCGCGAGGCAGTGAGGAACCTAGGGATCCGCTATGAGCCACGACTACATGCGCCGCATGAATCTTGGGTGCCGTTCACATGAGCTTTCTCCCCTGTGACCTGGGCGTATTGACAAGCCGTCGGAACCCGCCCGTCCGATGGTCGTGTGTCACCGACTGTTCAGCGGGGCACCACGGAGACGACATGGGCACGTCACGCGTTCCCCTTCTCGTCCGGCTCCACTCCTCGGCGTGACGATCGCGACGCCGACGCCGGGACATCCGGGCGCACCCCGCAGAACGACCGGCGCGTGGCTCCGCCTCGCGCTTGGTGCCGTGGTCCTCGTGGGCCTGATGCTGTCGTGGGCGGCCCCGACCGCCTCGGCGCACGTCCCGACGACGGACGGGACGTCCGTGATCCGTCAGGACGGGGCGTCCGTGCGCTACACCCTGGAGCTCGACTACGACACGCTGACGAAGGCCGCCGGCCTCGGCGCGCTGCCGTCCGGCACGAAGGACACCGAGCACACGGCCTTCCTCGACACCCACCGCGCACAGCTAGCCTCGTACCTCTCCGAGCGTCTCACCCTCACCCTCGACGGCTCACCGTGCCCCGCCACGCTCGGCGACACGGGGATCGTGAAGCGGCAGCGGTTCCTCTACGCGCGCCTGCTCCTCACCTACCGCTGTCCGGGCACGGGGAGCGGCGAACTCACCGTGCGGTACGGGGTGTTCTCCGAGGCGGACGCCATCGGCGCCGAGCACACCAACATGGTCGACTACGAACTCGGCGGATCCGGCGGCAGCGACGTCTTCGACACCGGCCACCGCGAGCTGAAGGCCGGCCACAGCGCCGCCGCCGGCCATGGCTCGTCGCATGCCGGCGGCCCGGACCTCTCGTGGTCGTCGACGGGCCGGTTCGTGACCCTCGGCCTGGAACACATCCTGGGCGGCATCGACCACGTGCTCTTCCTGGTCCTCCTGCTGCTCGGCGCGGAAGGATGGCGCAGCGTCGTCCGCCTCGCGACCAGCTTCACGCTCGCGCACAGCGTGACGCTGGCCCTGGCCGTGCTCGGCTGGGTCGAGGTCCCCGCCGAGATCGTCGAACCCCTCATCGCCCTGTCGATCGTGTACGTCGCCGTGGAGAACATCACGCGGGGCGAGTCGCGGCACCGCGTCCTCGTCGTGTTCGGCTTCGGCCTGCTGCACGGCCTGGGCTTCGCCGGGGCCCTGGACTTCACCGGCGACTTCAGCACCCGACTGCTCGTCTCGCTCCTGAGCTTCAACGTCGGCATCGAACTCGGCCAACTGGCCATCGTCCTCGCGGTGTTCCCGCTGATCCTGCTGGCGCGCCGCCGCTCCTGGTCGACCCTCGCCCACGCCGGCGCGGCCGCGGCCGTCGGCGTCATCGGCCTGATCTGGTTCGTCCAGCGCCTGCTTCCTCCGGGCGGCGTCGCGTAGCCGTACGAGCGGCCGGCCCGCTCTCCACTCAACCGAGGCCGCCCAGGGCGGCGGCCCGGCCGTGACCATCGGTCAGGTCCGCGGGGCGCGCGGCTCCAGCCGGAACTCGAAGCCGAGGGTGCCGGGGTCGAGCGCGGTCGCGCCGCCGTCGACCGTGAGCACCGCGCCGTTCACGAACGAGGCGGCGGGCGACAGAAGCCAGGCGATCGCCTCCGCGACCTCCTGCGGCTCACCCGGCCGCCCGGCCGGCAGGACCCGGGTCACCTCCTCGTACGCGGCCTCCAGACCGTTCCCCTCCAGGCCCGCCTCGTCGGCGAACCGGTTCATGCGACGGTCGGCCATGTCGGTGCGCACCCAGCTCGGGCACACGGTGTTGGCGCGCAGTCCCGCGCCCCCGTAGTCGACCGCGAGCGAGCGGGTCAGCTGGAGCAGCGCCGCCTTGGAGGTGGCGTAGGCGGCGTTCCCGACGCCGTTGCGCAGGGCGGACACCGAGGCCACCGCGACCACCGCGCCGCGGGCGTCGAGCAGGTGCGGGAGCGCGGCGCGCAGCAGCAGGAACGGACCGGTGAGGTTGGTCCGCATGACCTCGTCCCAGTCCTCCAGGGTCACCTCACCGACCCCGCCGCCCCGCCCGATGCCGGCGTTGAGCACCAGACCGTCGAGTCGCCCGTACGTGCCGACGACCGTCTCGACGAGCGAGGCCACCGCGGCGGGATCCCCGATGTCCGAGGGCACGGGCAGGGCGCCGGTCTCCTCGGCGACCAGCCGCAGCGGCTCGGGGCGGCGCCCGGACACCGCCACCTTGTGTCCCGCCCGGGCCAGTGAGTGCGCGGTCGCCGCGCCGATCCCCGTCCCGCCTCCCGTCACCAGGTACACGCGCTCGTCCGCCATGTCCGCCGCCTCTCCCGTGTCACGTCCGCCGTCCCGGTGATCTTAGGCGGCGGACCGAGCCAGGAACGTCCCGCTGCGCGGCAGGGAAGGTTCCGGCGGATCTGCGTCATGATGACCCCATGGACGATCAGGCTTTCGCATGGGTGACCCTCTTCAGCTACGAGAACGTCGCCGGCGCCCCGCGGGCAGGCCACCTGATGGCGGTTTGACTACGGGACCGGGGCATCGACTGGCATCCGTTCGCCGACGACGAGCTCAGGGTCGACCTGATGTGCGGCGTAGGCGCGGACGGGCGCTGGCACGGCACGATCGCCGTCCGTCTCCGTGCCGACGCCCTTCACCGGCTCGGGCTGCATCCTGACCAGCCGACATCGGCGCCCGCGGACCCGCTGCCGCCCAAGTGGTGGGGCCCCTGGGCCCGGTGACAGAGTGCCTCGCCCCACACGCGTGGTGCGAGGTTTGCCCCACGAGGCTGCGTGGGCATGGGAAGCGACGCCCACCACTCTGTGGGCGAAGCCGACTCAGGGGGAGCACGGATGCTGGAGCAGGCGTTGACGGCGTTGGCCACCGCGGGCGGCCTCGCCGTGGTGCAGGCCGCGGGCACGGAGATGCGTCGCGGCGCTCGCGAGCCAGGGCAGCTTCTCCGTCGGCGTGGTGGCCCCCGGAGCCCACGTCACCTACTACGGCACCTCACCGGCCTGGGCCGCCGGTCCCGACTACGTCGACGCGCTCTCCGACAGGAACCGAGCGGGCGCGCTGCTGCCCGAGACGTACGTGCCCCTGGCGTTACCCCGGCGCAGGGGCCGGGGCGGAGGCCGAGGGCAGGTCCTCGACAACGTCACGACCCGGCCGTCCTGGCGGCGGCACATTCCCGTACGGCCGACGGCCTCGGCTGGCTCACGCCAGGGTGGCCACGGATCGCCGCTAGGTGACGGCCGGAACCGTACGGCCCGTCGACGGGCTCGACCCGTCGGACCCGGCTCGCCTGAACGGCGATGTCGCGGCGGCGCGCGTCCTGGCCGGCGATCAGGTGATGCGGCAGCCGGCCCACGACGAGCCCTGGGTCCGGCTCGCCCTGGCCTGGCGGAGCTCCGGCGGGAGCGGCGGAGCGGACCGGTGCACTGCGGCCGCGACCGCGCGGAAGGATGATGGGACCATGGAAGGGCTACCTTTCACCCCTCCCGCCGGGGCGGACGAAGGCGGGCACCTCGGTCCGCCCCCGGCCGCTTTCGCCCTGCTCGCCGCAGACGGAGTGCTGGTCGGGTGGAGTCGTGAGGCCGAAGCCCTGCTGGGTTATCCCGCCGCGCAGGTATTGGGACGCCCTGCGGCGGACCTGCTCGTCCCCTCGCACGGCGACCCCGAAGGACCGGACGAGGTGCGGTTCGGTGGGACACGCAGTGCCGTCGTGGACGTGCGCCACCGCGGCGGACACACCGTACGCCTCGCGGTGACGCTGAGTCCCCTGATCCCCGCATCAGGCGGGGACTCCACCGGCCGGGCCCCCTCCGCCGTCCTCATGGCCACCGAGCTGGAGGGGCTTCGCTGGTGGGAGACCCGACAGGCGATGCTGCAGGGGCTCGTGACCCAGTCCCCGGTGACCCTGACCATCTACGGACCCGGCGCGCGCCTCCTGTGGGCCAACGCGTCCAGCGTCCGGGAGCTAGGCGGCGACCTCGCGGCATCCCTGGGCCGCTCCATGACCGAACTCTTTCCCGGCGACGTCCTCACCACCCAGCATCTGGCGCCGCCCGAGGAGTTCGTCCAGCAGATCCTCGAGACCGGTGAGCCGGTCATCGACGTGCACTTCCGAGGGCGCGCCCCGGCCGACCCCCGCCGTGAGCGCGTCTGGTCCTCGTCCTACTTCCGCCTCCTCGACGGCCGGGGAGACCCGGTGGGCGTGTGCGAACAGTCCATCGACGTCACCGACCACTACCGGGCGCAGCAGCGCCTCGCGCTCCTCGCGGAGGCCGGTGCGCGGATCGGGGCGACGCTCGACCCGTCCGGACCGGCGGCGGAGCTCGCCAAGATCGCCGTGCCGCAGTACGCCGACGCGGTGCTGGTCGACGTGGCGGCGGAGGTGCTCGACGGAGAGGAACCGCGGCCCGTCACGGGAGGGGACCTGGTGCGCATGGCCGATTCGGACGAGGAACGCTCCCGGGTGGGCGAGCGGGTCGCGTACGCCGCCGGATCGTCGCAGGCCGAGGGCCTGGCCGGGGGCCGTACGACCGCGGACGCCGCGGTCGCGCCGAAACGGCTGTACGTCCCGCTGATCGTCCGGGGGATGCCCTTGGGCCTCGTCACCTTCGTGCGGGGCGACGACTCGGAACCCTTCGACGACGGCGATCGGTCGGTGGCGGAGGAGCTGGCGTCCCGGACCGCCGTGTGCATCGACAACGCCCGGCGGTACCGCCGGGAGCGCACCGCCGCCTTCACGCTCCAGCGCAGTCTGCTGCCACGATCCCTGCCAGAGCTGAGCGCGGTCGAGGCGGCGAGCCGCTACCTGCCCGCCGACAGCCACCTCGGCGCCGGCGGCGACTGGTTCGACCTCATCCCGCTGTCCGGCGCCCGTGTCGGACTCGTCGTGGGGGACGTCGTCGGCCACGGCCTGGGAGCCGCTGCCACCATGGGGCGCCTGCGCGCGATGGTGCGCACCCTGGCCGAGCTGGACCTCGCGCCCGACGAACTCCTGGCCCGGCTGAACGATCAGGTCGGCAAGGACGCGTCCGACCAGAACGTGAACGGCTCGGACGACAACGGCGCCGTCGGGGCGACGTGCGTCTACGGGATCTACGATCCGGCGTCCCGGACGAGCACCTGGGCGGCGGCGGGACACCTTCCGCCGGCCGTGGTGCAGCCGCACGGTCCTGTCAGCTTCCTCCGTCTGCCACCGGGGCCCCCGCTGGGCGTGGGACGGCTTCCGTACGAGAGCGCGGAAGTGGCGCTCGCCCCGGGAAGCCTGGTCGTCCTGTTCACCGACGGCCTCGTGGAGGCCCGGGGGCAGGGCGCCGACGTGGGGCTGGCCCGCCTGGCGGCCGTACTCGGGGAACAGCGGGAATCGTCGTCCGACCTGTTGTGCGCCCAGATCGTCGCGGAGCTGGCGTCGGACCAGGTGCGGGACGACGCGACGCTCCTCGTCGTACGTACCCGTGCGCTGGACGCACGCCAGGTGGCGGCCTGGGAGCTGCCCTCGGACCCCGCCCTCGTCGCACGCGCACGGTCGATGGCCGCCGATCAGCTCGGGGCGTGGGGGCTGGACGATCTGGCCTTCACCACGGAACTGGTGGTCAGCGAACTGGTCACCAACGCGATCCGCCACGCCTCCGGCCCGATCGGTCTGCGCCTGATCCGGGACCGTTCCCTCATCTGCGAGGTCTCCGACTCGCAGCACACTTCGCCGCATGCCCGTTACGCGGGCAACGACGAGGAGGGCGGACGTGGCTTGTTCATGGTCGCCCAGCTCACCGAGCACTGGGGTACGCGTTACATGCCGACGGGCAAGACGATCTGGGCGGAACAGGCCTTGCCCGTGCCGTGACGGCCACGCGCCGCCGTGGGGCGACACCCCGCCCGCGAGCCTGTCGGCTCAGGTCGTGCGCAGGCGTACGGCCAGGGCGGCGATGTCGTCGTCGAGGCTTCCTCTGCTGTGACGGAGGAGGTCGTGGTGCAGGGCCGTGAGCAGGTCACGGGGAGGCGTGGGGGGCTGTCGGCGCATCCAAGCCGTCAACGGGAAGAACTCACCGTCCCGGGCGCGGGTTTCGGCGATCCCGTCCGTGTAGAGGAGGAGAACTTCGCCGGGCGCGAAGCCGAAGGCGTCCGCACGGTACTCGTCGCCGATCATCTCCGCGAGGCTGAGCAGCGGCGAGGGGACGGACGGCTCGAGGACACGCACGGCCTTGACGCTGTGGACCAGGGGTGGGGGATGTCCGCAGTTGACGATGGTGATCTGGCTGCCCTCTTGCGGGATCTCGACGAGCAGCGCGGTGGCGAAGCGCTCCATCGGCGCCTCGGGGGGATGGGCGGCATTGTGCCGGGCACAGCTGGCGTCGAGCCTGCGGGCGACGTCGGCCATGGAGGCCTCGCCGTGGGCCGCCTCCCGGAAGGCGTTGACGATCGCCGCGGCGGCCCCCACGGCCGGCAGGCCCTTGCCCCGTACGTCGCCGATGAGCAGCCGTACCCCGTACGGAGTGTCGACCACCTCGTAGAAGTCCCCGCCGATGCGGGCTTCCGCGGCGGCCGCGAGGTACAGCGATTCGATCTCGACGTTCCGGAAACGGTGCGGCAGCGGCCGCAGCACCACCTGCTGGGCCGCGTCGGCGACGAGCCGCACCTGAAAGAGCGTGCGCTCCCGCTGAAGCCGGACGTGGCTGCCGTACGCGGCGGCCACGGTGACCGCGATGATCCCCCCGCACGTCCACCACGTCCCGAGGTCGGGGAAGACGAGGCTGAGGCCGATCATCAGGAGCACGCAGACGGTCCCGAGGAGGACGGTCGGGAGGACCGGCCACATGGCGGCGGCCAGGGCCGGCGCCGCGGGCAGGAGGCGGCTGAAGGCCATCTCCGGCGGCGTGGCATAGGCCAGGCCGGCGATCACGACGGTCAGGATCACCGGCGACAGTCGCACGAGCCTGCCGTGGCCGTGGTTCCGACGGAACCGCGACCGTCCGGACTCGATCATGAATCCCAGAGTATCCGCGAGGGGCCCGCTCAGCGACGTGACGGCCGGGCCCCGGGTGCGACGGGGCACGCCTCCCGGCGCGCGAGGTCACTGACTCGCAGGGAGCACGCCGCGCACGGGGTGCCGTACCGCGACGTGATGTAGTCGAGGCCCCACTCGATCCGGTCGGCCGGGTTGGTCTGCCAGTCCGCTCCCGCCACGGCCATCGTGTCGCCGGGAAGGGCCTGCGGGATGCCGTACTGAAGGCAGCGACAACGGGGAAGGGACGGTTCGACCCGCGGTCCAGGCGTCTGTGGGACGACGAGGGAGGACACATCCATGGCACAGGCCCATCGGCCGACCGGCACCGACTCCGACGACCGTGCCCCGACATCCACCCGGCGGAACCGGCTTCTTCGGCTGGGCGCGCCGCCCGTCGCGGCGGCCGCGCTGACGGCGACCGTCGCGCTGTACGTGACGTTGGTCGCCTTCGGGAACATCACGGACTTCGGGACGAACCAGCAGTTCGTCCAGCACGTCCTGAGCATGGACACCACGTTCAAGGACCCCGACCTGATGTGGCATGCGATCGAATCCCCCGCCCTGCAGAACGCCGCCTACGTGGCCGTCATCGTCTGGGAGACACTGGCCGCGGTGGTCCTCCTCGCAGCTACCTGGTTCTGGATCAGGGGCCTGCGTCGTGACGCGTACGAGCGCGCCCGGGCGGCAAGCACCGTGGGCCTGGTGATGGTGCTGCTGCTCTTCGGGGCGGGCTTCCTCGCGATCGGCGGGGAGTGGTTCGCCATGTGGCAGTCGCCCGACTGGAACGGTCTGGACGCCGCGGCCCGCAACGTCGCCCTGGCCGCCTTCACACTCCTCGTGGTGCACCTGCCCGGTGTTCGCCGGGCGGATGCCGAACGGACCTGACGCGCGGAGGTCGAGGTCGGACCAAGTGGTCACGTCAGGGGAGGAGATCGGGGACCACTGAGGCGCGCGAGCCGACTCGGCCTGCGCGGGGCTTCCGTGGCTAGAGTGCCCGCGTGAGTACACGAGGGTCCCGGGGGCCTTACACCAAGACCGCCGCCAGGCGACAGGAGATCCTCGACGCCGCCCTCGCGGCCTACGCCGAAGCCGGCAGCCGGGGGGTGTCCGTGCGGGACATCGCCCAGCGGGTGGGGATGACCGACGCGGGCGTGCTGCACCACTTCGGCAGCCGTGAGGCGCTGCTCACCGCGGTCGTCGAAGCGCGCGACACCGCCGCCTCCGAGGCGTACACCCCGGAGACCGTGCTGTGGCGGACCGAGCTGCTCGCCGAGAACGCCGCCACGCCCGGCCTGGTCAAACTGTTCCTGGACATCGCGGCCGCGTCCGCGGATCCGGACCATCCCGGACACGCGTTCTTCACCGAGCGCTACCGGGGGCTGCGGCAGCGGATCGCGGCCCTGCTGCTCGCCGGTCCGCCCGCGGGGGCGGAGGACGACGGCCCCGCGTCCGCGCGCGACGCCGACTGGGCCGCCCGGGTCCTGCTGGCCGCGACGGACGGCATCCAGCTCCAGTGGCTGCTCGAGCCGTCCATCGACATGGCCGGCGACCTCGGGCGGCTGCGCGACGTGCTGCTCGAAGCTCTGCGCGAGGACGGTGGCGCGGGGCCGGGCCCCGCACCTCAGCCGAAGGATTAGCCGGCGCCCGAGGCGAGCGTCGCGGCCACGCGTGTGCCGCGTGCCGTGCGGACGACCGCGCAGTCCGTGGTGTAGGCCCGGACCAGGTCCATGCCGCGGCCGCAGCACGCCTCGACGCCGTCGGCGGGGAGGCGGGTGCGCCGGGTGCGCCACCGGCCGCGGTCGTGGACCTGGACCGTGACCGTCCCGTCGCCGGCCGTGAGGAGCACGGCGACGTCGGGGCTGCCGCTGTGCCGGACCGCGTTGGCGACGAGTTCGGTGACGACGACGGCCAGGGCCTCGTCGGCCCGGCCGTCCAGGTTCCATCGGCGGGCCGTGTCCCGGGCGAAGCGCCGGAGCGCGGGGACCGCCTCCGCGGTCGCGGCCATGACGGACACGGCCCGCCGGGTGCCGTGGAGGCCGGGGCCGGGCTGGTGGGGGATGGCGTCCGGGGGGAGGCCGGGTGTGTGGGTCCGCACGGCTGCGGGGGAGGCGGGGATGGGCATGTGGGGGGCTCCTTGCGCCTGTGGGGGAGGGGCGCGACCGACGGGGTCGAAACCGTCCGTTAAGCGACAGTAAGTCCCAAAACTTTGGATGTCTAGGTTTTCGTGCCACGACGCGGCTGGTGAGGGTCCCCTTGACGTGAGCCCGACAAGTCGCTGAACTGGTCAAGTGGTGTAGACCATTGGTCTAGGCCAGCCCTCTGTTTGTGGTGGGTCCCCTCCCTGCTCCGATCGAGGTTCCCGTGAGATTCCTGCGCTTGTTCTCCTGCGGCGTGCTGACCGCGCTCGTCGCCCTGGTGCTCACCGTCTCGGTTTCGGCCGGCCCGGTTGCGGCGAAGCCGGCGGCGAATCCGAAGCCCCTGACCATCCCCGCACTGCAGCAATGGACCGGCAGTACAGGCTCGTTCGTGTTCGGCGACACCACGCGGATCGTGTCGTCGACCGCACACGCTTCGGCCCTGGCGTCGACCAGTGAGGTGTTCGCCGATGACCTGCGGGCCTTGTCGGGCCTCACGGTCGCCCGATCGACCGGCACCACCGCCGATCTGCGGGCCGGTGACATCTTCCTGTCGCTCGGCTCGACCGACAGTCAGCTCGGCGTCGAGGGTTACGCGCTCACCGTCACCGACAGGATCACTATCAGCGCTCGTGACGACCGGGGCGCGTTCTACGGCACCCGGACCGTGCTTCAACTGCTCAAGCAGGGAGCGTCGATCCCGCGGGGTACGGCGCGGGACTGGCCGCTCAAGCCGGAGCGCGGTCTGATGGTGGACAACGGGCGCAAGTACTTCACGCCGCAGTGGCTGCGGGATCACGTGAAGGAACTGGCCTATCTGAAGATGAACTACTTCCACCTGCACCTGTCGGACGACAAGGGCTTCCGGATCGAGAGCAGTTCGCACCCGGAGATCGTGTCGACGCAGCATCTGACGAAGCAGGAGGTGCGGGACCTCATCGCGCTCGCGGCGCGGTACAAGATCACGATCGTGCCCGAGATCGACGCGCCGGGCCACATGACCCCGATCCTGGCCGCCCACCCCGAGCTGAAGCTGGTCAGCAGTGCCGGCGTGGTGCAGGACTCGTACGTCGACCTCTCCAAGCCCGCGGCATACGCGCTGATCAAGGACCTGTACGACGAGTACCTGCCGCTGTTCCCCGGCCCGTACTTCCACATCGGCGCCGACGAGTACCACGTCGACTACAGCGCCCACCCGCAGCTGGAGCAGTACGCCAAGGCCACCTACGGTGCCGACGCCATCGGCAAGGACGCCTACCTCGGCTTCATCAACTGGGCCGACGGGATCGTCCGCGCCGCCGGCAAGACCACCCGCGCCTGGAACGACGGCATCGGCGGTGGCGTCGCGGTCGCCGTCAACACCGACGTCATCATCGAGTTCTGGTACGACTACGGCAAGTCGCCGCAGGCGCACATCGACGCCGGGCACCTGATCTCCAACGAGAGCTGGAGTCCCACGTACTACGTGCTCCATGCGAGCGGCCCGGGCGGCCCGGCCAGCCAGTGGGGCTACGACACGTGGAACCCCGACCTGTTCCAGGGCGATCAGAGCATCACCAACGCGTCGAAGTCCAAGAACCTCGGCTCGAAGATCCACGTCTGGTGCGACAACCCCGAGGTGGCCACCGAGGAGCGCGTCGCCTCCGACATCAAGCAGGGGCTGCGGATGCTGGCCCAGCAGACCTGGGGCTCGCCGAAGCTGGTGACTCCCTGGTCGAACTTCGTCCCGGTGATCAACACGATCGGCCGCAACCCCGCCTGGACGACGTCGGTCCAGATCGGCAACCTCGCCGCGAACAGGCCGGTCACCGTCTCCAGCGCCGAGACGGCGAACCTGCTCGGCGTGAACGCGGTGGACGGTGACTACTTCTCACGCTGGTCCAGCAACTACGCCGACAACGAGTGGATCACCGTGGACCTCGGAACGGCGCGGCAGATCGGCCGCGTCAAGCTGTCCTGGGAGACGGCGTACGGCTCGGGCTACAAGATCCAGACGTCGAACGACGCCGCCACATGGACGACCGTCCACACCACGACCACAGGTGACGGCGGCACCGACGACCTGACCGGCCTCTCCGGCTCCGGCCGCTACGTCCGCATGCAGGGAACGGCGCGGGCGACGCAGTTCGGCTTCTCGCTGTACGAGTTCGAGGTCTATGCGCCCACCGGGGTCTAGCACGGACGCGTGACAGCCCCTCGGCGGCGGTGTCTCCCGCCGCCGCCGAGGACCCACAGAGCTCCAGGGAGCTCCGGCGAGCCTGCGAAGTCCACCACCCGCACGCAGGCGCGGCGGGGCGTCGCCCCATCGCGGCCCGTCCGCGGTCGGCTTGCGGGGCGGCGGTGACGGTCGCATAGTCCGAAGTATGGACGCGCGTGAGGCGGCGCTCCGACAGGCGTACGAGCATGCTGTCCGGTGGCTGGCGAGCCTGTCCGACCGCCGGATTCCCGCACGTGCCTCGGTCGACGAGATCGTGACTGCGCTCGGTACCGAACTGCCTGCCGGCCCCGGCACTCCCGCCGACGTCGTCGACCTGCTGGCCACGGCCTGTGAGCCGGGGCTCACCGCGTTCCCCAGCGGCCGCTTCTACGGGTTCGTGGTGGGTGGCACCGAGCCGGCCGCGCTGGCTGCCGACTGGCTGGTCAGCGCCTGGGACCAGAATTGTGTGATGCGCGGCGTCTCGCCCGCGTACGCGGCTGCGGAGGACATCGCCGGCGCCTGGCTGCTCGATCTGCTCGGCCTGCCGAGCGACAGCTCCGTGGGCTTCACCACGGGTGCGACGATGGCGAACTTCACGTGCCTCGCCGCCGGGCGGGACACGGTGCTGCGGCGCACCGGCTGGAACGTCGCCCGCGACGGCCTCACGGGTGGCCCGCCCGTGCGGGTCGTGGCCGGCGAGTCCCGTCACATGGCCATCGACCTGGCCTTGCGCTACCTCGGGCTCGGTCGGCCCGAGCTGGTGGCGGCAGACGATCAGGGACGCATCGAGCCCGAGGCCCTGCGGAAGGTGCTGACGGCCGGCGGACAGGGCCCCACGATCGTGATCCTCCAGGCCGGCGACATCCATTCCGGCGCCTTCGACCCCTTCGCCGCGAGCATCCGCGCGGCGCGCGCGGCAGGCGCCTGGGTCCACGTCGACGGCGCGTTCGGATTGTGGGCGGCCGCCTCGCCGGGCCACGCCCACCTGACGGCGGGCTGCGCGGACGCGGACTCCTGGGCGACGGACGCGCACAAGACGTTGAACGTCCCCTACGACTGCGGACTCGCGATCGTGCGCGACGCGTCCGCGGTCCGTGCGGCGATGGGCCAGCGTGGCGACTACCTCATCCAGCACGAGCACGGCGACCCCATCGACAAGGTGCCCGAACTCTCCCGGCGCGGCAGGGCGTTCACCGTCTGGGCCGCCCTCAGGTCCCTCGGCCGATCAGGAGTCTCCGACCTCGTCGAGCGGCTGTGTCGTCATGCCTCCGCGTTCGCCGCGGGCATCGCCGGGATCGACGGCGCGACCGTCCTCAACGAGGTCGTGTTCACGCAGGTCTGCGCCGCGTTCGGCAGCGACGCACGCACCGACCGGGTACTCGCCCGGCTGCTCGACGACGGCACGTCGTGGATCAGCGGCTCCGCCTGGCACGGCAGACGCGTCATGCGGATCTCGGTGAGCAACTGGTCGACGACCGACGACGACGTGGCGCGCACGCTCGACTCGATCCAGCGCGCGACCGCCGCGGCCTGACGACCGCACCGCTGGTGGCACGGTGTTCGCGCCCACCGACAGTTGTCACGGCCGCTTCCGGATCACTCCCATGACCTCCATCATCTTCCAGTTGCGCAGGATCTCGGCGTGGAGGATCTCTGGGGTCACATCGGCCCCGTACTTGTTGTACAGGTCGATGCCGAACCCGATGGCCTCGATGTCCTCCTTGTAAAGTTTCTTGTTCTCCCACAGGTCGATCGCGCTCGCGGCTCCCTGCAGGATCAGGCGGCCGAACCCCGCCGCCGTGCCGACGTGGCCGTAGTGGGCGTTGGACCAGAAGTCGTCGCGGATCTGGAGGTCGTGCCCGGTGGCCTCGGCCGACCCGGTGATGTCGGTCCAGGAGAACTCGTTGCCCCCGTTCTTCTCCTTGATCGCGCTCTTGTGGTCCCACGGGCCGCCGGTCTTGACGAGTTCCTTCCAGAGGCTCGCCGCTTCCTTCTTGTTCCCCCAGTAGCCCGGCTTGAGCCAGCGTGCCCGGCTGGGGTCGATGTTGAGGGACCTGATCTCCTGTACCTGCTCGGATCGGGAGTTGACCGACATCTGCTCGGCCATGAAGTTCTTGATGTCCTCGTAGGGGGACGCCTCGGGTGCCCGCCCGGTCGGGTCGACCAGCTTGACGGGGTTGTTGTGCGCGTACGTGTAGGCGGCGAGGTTGCGGGGCTCGGAGATCCCGCCCGCGAGCTTGGAGTCGAGGTACTGCGGCAGGGCCGGGTCCGTACTCGCCCACAGCTGGGTGCGCGGGTTGTAGTAGCGGGCGCCGTGGTAGCTGAGGCCCGTCTCGCTGTCGAGTTCCTTGCCGGTGAACCGGTACGGCGTCTCGGCCTGCCCGGCCCGTTCCTCCACCCAGGTCTCCCCGGACGCGAAGTACTCCAGGTGCTCGGTCACCGCCCCCGTGCCGTCCGTGACGTACCCGGACGAGCCGAGGTGGTCGGTGTGGAAGAACGACCGGGCGTTCTCGACTCCGTCCGCCACGGTCTTGGTCGTCAGACGGCTCTCGCCGATGAAGACGTGCTTGTAGCCGGTGCCGTCCCGCTCGCTGTAGTTCCGGTTGGGGTACAGCGCCAGGCTCTCGCCCTTCTTGACCACCCGCTCGCCCGCCGCGTCGTACACATAGGACACGGTGGCGTCCACGCAGCCCGCGGGGCTCTGTTCGACCGTCGAGGCCGTGGTGTCCTGGTTGCAGGCGAGGCGGTTCTCCTCGTCCCACACGTACTGCCGGCGCTTGCCCGCCGCGGCGGTGTTCACCGTGGCGGTGAGGTTGCCGTTGGCGTCGTAGGCGTTCGTGACCGGGCCGACCCGGCTCGGCGCGTGCGGCTGGTCACCGCCGTAGGCGTAGGTGTAGTCGTACGTGGTCCTGTCCTGGACCTCGGCCGGGTTCGACGGGTCGTCGACCGGCTCGATCGGTCCGAGGGGGCCGGTGCCGACCGGAAAGGCGGGGACGCCGCCGGTGATCTCGTGGCGCTGGGACTTGCGCGTGATGTTCTGCACGGAGTCGTAGCCCAGGGTCAGGCTGTAGGTGTTGACCTGGTTGTTCTTGTCCGTGTACTGCCCGGACGCGGACGTCAGCCGGTGCAGGTCGTCATAGCCGTACGTCTGGGAGCTCGGACCGCCGATCTCCGCGTTCCGCGGCGCGGAGTTCGCCAGCGCCGTGACGTTGCCCGCGGCGTCGTAGGTGTAGCCCACGTCCTGGAACGTCGACGCGGTGGGCGCGACGGACTTCAGCGTCGCCAGCCGGCGGTCCTCGGCATCGTAGGCGTAGGTCGTGCGCACCCCGTTGCCGGTCTCCTGGAGGGTCTTCTGGCCGAACTTGTCGTAGTCGAGCCGTTCCAGGTAGGTGTAGTCGGTGCCGCTCTTGGCCCCGGTCGCCCGCGTGACCTGGCCACCGGAGTCGTAGCCGTAGGTGAGCACCTCGCCGTCGGGGTAGGTCAGCTGCAGCACGCGGTTGAAGCTGTCGTAGCGCCACGCGGTCGTGTACGTGCGGGGTGCGCCGGCGACGGCGCTGATCACGCGCGTCTCCCTGGTCAGCTCGCCCAGCGGCCCGTAGCCGCGGGTGACCGTCCCGGCCGCGTCCCGGACCTCGGTGATCCGCGACGCGGCGTTCTCCGCCGCGCCGGGGGCGCCGTAGGAGTACGTGACGTCGTTGGCCGGGAACCTCGGGTACCGGACGGCCTTCAGCCGGGAGTAGTCGTACTCGTACGCGACGGTCTGGTCCGTGGCCCGCAGGTTCGCGGTGGTCTTCGAGGTGATGTTGCCGGCGAGGTCGTAGCGCGTCTCGGTCCGGCCCGCGTCCGGGCTGTCGAGCACCGTGCGCCGCCCGAGGCCGTCGTAGGCGGCGCGGGTGACGTTGTTCCTGTCGTCGGTGATCGTCGTGATCCGGCCGAGCGGGTCGTGCGTGTAACTGGTCCAGACGGCCGTCGGGCCGTCGAACTCCTTCACCGCCGTGGTCGTGCGGCGGACGCCGGTGTAGACGCGGCGCTGCTTGCCGGCGGCGTCGGTCGCCGTGGTCTCGAACCGCGTCGCACCGGCCCGGTCGGGCCCGAATCCGTACGCGTGGGTCGTGCTGGTCCCGTCGGGCCGCAGGATCCTGACCGAGCGGTCCAGGACGTCGAACGACTCCTTCGTCGGGGCCACCGTGTCGAACGCGGCGTTGAACGTCGTGTTCGCCGCGCCCTTGGGTTCGGTCACCGGGTAGTACGTCTCCGTCGTGCGGCCGAGGAAGTCGAACTTGAGGCGTCCGGACACCGTCATCACCGGCTGCGGCGCCGTCCCCGGCGACGCGGCGACCGACGCGTCCTTCTTGGTCTGCAGCACCCGCTTCAGACCGTCGCTGAACGTGACGGTGTCGATGGTGTCCGCCCGCACGCCGCCCGCGTCCCGGTCCAGGTGCTTCGTCGTGGCGTACGGGACCGCCGCCTCCGGGTGGTAGTCGAGGTCGACCGTGACCCGGTCGCCGCCCGCCTCGTACGGGCCGGTGACCGTGTCCAGCCGGCCGACGCTGTCGTACGACATCGTCAGGGGCTGCCCGTTCTGGTCGGTGCTCCGCTCCGGCAGGCCGTACTTCAGGTTGTGCGTCGTGGCCGACCGGTACCCGAAGCTGTCCACGACGGACTCGATGTGCACGCCGACGACGGTGTCGTAGCCGTACTCCAGCCGGTAGCGCTGACCGGACGCGTTCGCCGGTTTCGTCACCGACCGCAGGTTCCCGTCCGGGTGGTACTCCAGGTCCGTGACCGCGACGTCGGTCGGGGTCACGTACTCCCGGATCTGCCGCAGCGCCCCGGTCGTGCAGTCCACCGTGGCCTCGCGGTGCCTGAGCGAGGCGTCGGACGCGGTCGCGCGCTGGGACACGGACCTGGCCAGCCCGACCAGGTTGCGGTCCCGACACGCCGGGTCCGACGTGCTGTACCCGAAGTCGGTCCGGACGTCGTCCTCGACGCCCTCGTCCCCGGCGTCGAACGATCCCGTCAGGTTGCCGTACTCGTCATAGGTCAGCACCGTGTGCGTGGTCTTCACGGCTTCCTGCGCACCCTCGTGGAACTTCTGGTCCACCCGGGTCAGCTTCGGGAACACCGACGCGGTCGTGCCCGCCGGATCGGCCGCCGTCCCCGTGGCGACGTCGTGGAGCTGATAGGTGTGGACGGTCTCGGTGAACGGGCGGCCCGCGCCGTCGGTGGTGAGCGTGCGGGCGAGCAGGCCCCTGGTGTAGGGGCTGTCGGTCCGGTACTCGTCGGTCACCGACCGGTGGAGGGCATCGCCCGCACCGGGATCGCGTACCTCCGAGACGACTTTCCCGAAACCGCGGAACTCGCGCTCCAACCGGTCGTACGTGCCGTTCTCGTAGCGGTACGTCATGAGCCGGCTGTCGGCTCCGTCGCCGGCCTGACCGTCGGACACGGCGGTACGGGACAGGACCCAGCGGCTCTCGGGCATCGCCTGGGTGTTGCCGGTACGGGCGTAGTCCAGGTCGATCCGCGCGCCCATCGGGCGCGACACCGTGCGCAGGAGGTTGGTGCGCCCGGTCTTGTTGGCGGCGACCAGCATCTCGTTGTCTCGGGTGGACTTGACGTGGTCGGCGAGGCCGTCGCCGTTGACGTCGCGCAGGGTGGTCTCGGCCCGGCTGATGCCGGTGGACGCGCTGGCACCGGGGTTGAAGACGAAGATGCCGACGGGAGTGGGCAGTCCGAAGGTGAAGTAGACGCCCGCGCCGAGACTGGCGTTCTTGTCGACGGCGATCGCGGGGAAGCTGCCGCGGAAGGGGGTGGGCGCGGTGAAGCCGGTGCCGGTGTTCACCGCGACCTTGATCGGGTTGGCCCCGTCGGTGAAGACCCGGTCGGTGAGGCCGTCGTTGTTGACGTCCGTCATGCTCGCGTTGGTGAACGAGGTTCCGAGCTCGGCGGAGACGCCGCCCGCGAAGCCGTAGCGGTCGACGTTGAACCCGAGGTTGACGCCGATGTTGCGGGTGGACGCGTCGTTGATCGGTCCGGCCGACCAGGCTTCGCGGGCGGCGAAGGAGTAGCCGAGGTTCAACTGGGCGTCGCCGTTGCCGAACACCTTGTCCGGCAGCCCGTCCCCGTTGATGTCGATCAGTTCGACGCGGGCGTCGGACTCGCCGCCGCCGAGGCTGCCGCCGATGCCGAGCGACGGCTGGACCGCTCCGGTCGTGGCGGTGTTGGCGCTGGTGCCCGCGTCGGGCGCGGCCATGCCCAGGGCGCTGGCGATGGTGGCGGTCTCGCTGCCCGCGGAGAGCGCCACGTTCCCGGAGACGTTGTCCGCCTCGCGGACGTTGCCGCCGAGGGTGCCGCGCGTGGCGCCGAGCGCGCCGGTCATGTCGGAGAACTGGATCTCCTTGGCGCCCACGACGTCGGGGTAGCCGTCGCCGTTGAGGTCGAGGTAGTCGACGGAGCCCGCGGTGATCCCGCCGACCACGGTGCCGCCGAACGGGCCCGCCGCGAGGGTGGCCGACACCTGGCCGGTGACACCGCGGCGCATCACCGCCCGGTCGCCCGCCACGTCGGCGTCGGTGACGATGTCGATGGTGTCCGCGCCGAGGCGGGAACTGGTCGCCATCGCGGCGGTGGCCCAGGAGGACTCGTCCTGAGCGGCCCAGCCGCCCTTGGAGGGAACGGGGGCGAACACCGCGAGCCGCGGCATGGTGAGCCGGGGATTCGCGGCGAAAGGCGCGACGTCCGCTTCCTTCGGCTCCTTGGGAAGGGCGTCCTTGAAGCTCTGGTCCAGCGTGAGTTCGGCCTGCTTGAGCGGTTGGGTGGCGCGGTCGCGGTTGCCCTGGTAGCCGATCACGCCCCAGCCGCGGTAGGGCTGGGCGAAGGCGCCCTGCCCGACGGAACCGTGCATGGCGCTGGGCGCCGGTGTGAAGGTCGGCCAGCTGGAGGTCACGTCGTAGGTGACCGACGCGGACTGCTCGACGAGCAGGCCGAGCAGTCCCGTCTCCGCCGTGGAGTAGTCGATGTAGAGCTCGTCGCCGGCGGTGACCGGCACGGTGAGGTCCAGGTTCGGGCCACCGAAGGGAGAGGTGTCCTTGGCCTGGAAGATGCGTTTGCCGAGCAACTGCCCGCCGCGCTTCTTCACCGTGAGCGCGATCTTGGCATCACCGAGGAGATTGAAGTTGAAGGACACCTTCGGCCGCACCTTCAACTGGCCCGTCCTGGTCGCCTTGTACGTCTGCTGCGGTGCGGTGAGGGTGTCCGCCGGGAACATCGTCATGTCGTACGGCGGGTTGATCACCAGCGTGGGTTCGCCCTTGGCGTCGACGACCGACTCGACCCCCTGCGCGGCCGTGTAGTGCGCCTTCGGCGCCCAGCTCACCGCCGAGGCGTCGATCGGGGAGTCGGTCCTCAGCCGCCACGACATCTTCTCGAACGTGCTGACCGGAATGCTGAGGTCGATCGCGGTGGTGCCGGTCGACGCGGCGGGCAGGACCTTGCGGAACACCTCCGCGGGGGTGTGGACGCCGTTGCCCTTCTCGATCACGACGGTCACGTCGTCCGAGGTCGCCTTGGACTTGACCACGTCACCGGTCAGCCGCAGCGTGCCGTTCACCGGCACCGTCACCAAGGACGGCCGGCCACCGAAGGTGAAGTCGGCCGACGCGCGGAACACGGTGTTCGCCAAGCCGTTCGCGTCCGTGCCGGCCGGCAGGTCGGTGTAGGTGATCGACGGGTCCCACGCCACGGTGTCGTACCTGCCGTCCAGAATGGACTGCGTGCGGAAGTAGAGCGCGTCGCCCTTCTTCACGGGAATCGACGCCACGTTGCCCGGGGTGAACTCGGTGTGGTCGTCGGGGCCGATCCGCTGCGCCCAGAGCTCGGTGTCCTTGTGCTGGATGGTGACCCGCACCCCGTCGGCCTTGGTGTACGCCGCCCGTGCCGGGGAGGGGTCCTGGGTCAGCTGCACGCGCCCGTCCACACGGACGTTTCCGTCGTACGGCGCGACCCAGCGGCGCACCGTGTCGAGGAGCGGCGAGTTGTCCACCTGCTGGTTGAACTGGGCGGTCTGGTCGCCGACGATCTCGCCGGCCACCGCGCCGCCCCCGACCGGCGCCGGGGTGCGGGTGGAGTCGGCGCTGTAGGCGGGCTGCCCGTCGGCGTCCAGGTAGCCGAACAGTACGCCGCCGTTGTTCACCAGGTCGGTGATGCCGTCGCCGTTGACGTCGCTGAAGAACCGGTCCGAGGTGGTCGTGGTGCCCACGAAGTCCAGCTGGGCCGAGGTGGTGAGGACGTACGACTCGATGCCGATGGTGCCGGACAGCGTGCGCTCCGTCGAGATCCCCGGGAGGCCCGTGAGCTTGACCGGGGTGTCGCCGAACTTCGGCTCACCCCCTGGTGTGGCGAGATTGGGCCGGTAGAACACGTCGTTGTTCTTGCGGAACACCTTGTCCGGCAGGTTGTCGCCGTTCACATCGGTCAGCGTCGACAGGCCGTCGGACTGGCCCGCGTTGAACCCGACCTTCAACCCGACGGAACCCTCCTTGGTCGGCAGCCCCTGCACGTTGTAGCCCGCGAACAGGTGAGCGCCGAAGCCGGCCGAGGTGTTCGCCGAGATCGCACTGGCCTCGCCTTCGCGGATGTTCACCCCCAGGTCGTCGTCCGGCACCGACCAACCCGCGGCAGTGGCGAAGGCGTTGTAGCCGCCCGACTGGTCGCGCACGTCGTCGAAGTAGTCGAACGTGTGGGTGTGGAACAGCTTGTTGTCCTCGCCGAACTGCGACACCGAGGCGAGCAGCGTCTTGGCGAACGCGCCGGTCCGGTAGTTCAGCTCGTAGGCGCGGATCAGCTGGTCGTCCAGCTTCACCTCGACGCGCCGCAGCAGGTCGGCGGTGACCCTCTTGAACCCGTACCTGGCATCGACCCGCACGTCCGCACGGCGGGGCTCACCGCGCTCACGGTCCCGGACGAACGTCACCGAGTACCTGCCGTCGGTGTCGCCCCGGCCGGTGTAGGTGATCTTCTGCGGGTACAGGTCGCTGCCCGGCACCGTGGAGTTCGCCGTGCCGCCGTCGGCCACCTTGGCGTACCGGTAGCGCAGGACGTTGTCGTTGCCGTCGCGGACTTCCCGCGCCGCCCAGGTGGCGACGCGCCCCTTGCCGTCGGCCAGCGTGCTGTCGCCCGTGCCGCCGAAGAGCGTGCGGACACCCTGCTTGTCGGTGACCTCCCACCAGTAGTTCGTGGGGCTGTCGCCGTGGCGCACGATCCGGTCGAACCGGCCCTCCACCCGGGAGTGGAACACCTTCTCCGCGGTGCGCGCCCGCAACGCGCTCCGGTGCGCCACCGGGGTCAGCTGCTCACCGTTGAGCAGGTACGTCTCGGTCTCGAGGCCGGCGTCGTAGCGCGGCACACCCCACCGTGTGTCGACCGTGACCACCGGGGTGGTGACGTCCCACCCGACGCCGAGCCACCCGTTCGTCCCCGAGGAGTTGTAGGTGACGGCCAGCTTCGGCTGGAGTCCGGCGCGGCCCTTCGGCACCTCCAGCGGGTACGACAACCGCGCGTCACCGCTGTTGTTCGCCGAGGGCGCCTCGATCAGATTCACCCCGGAGCCGGGGTCGGCCGCCTTGATGTCCTTGATCTGATTCGGGTTGAACGACGTGCCCTCGGGATGTTCGGGGGCCTTCACCGCCGATTCGGCACCCGCCTGCGGTTGCGCCACCGTGACCCACTCGGGCGGCGCGACCCCCAGCGCCGGCAGGGTGACGACCGCGGCCACCAGCAAGCTCTTGAAGCGCGCACGAGCCGACGCGAGGACCATCACGCCCCCGACCCCCTCTGGAGACTGAATTCGACCTGGACACGGCACTTTCCGTGGAAGCGCGGCCAGTGGACCCACCCCGGCGACCGCTTTTTGAACGTACACATTCAAAAAGAACGCGGACAAGGCGATGATCGGCCTAACTCCAGGCCCGTCCGGCCCCCCTGGACCCTCCGTTACGGGAGGCAGCCGGCGCGCTGCGCGTGCGCCGGGTCGAGGGCGTCGAGGACGAGCTGTTCGGCGACCGGCTGAGCGACCCGGGCTTCCGCTTCGAGGCCCTGCTCGCCCTGCGCACCCACGCCCTCGACGCGGGGCAGGAGAAGGGCGAGGGAGGAGCGTGAGGGGCGGCAAGCGGCACACTCCCGCCGTCCTGTGACCCATGTCACACGCGGTTCCTGTCAGGAATCGGGGCGCTGTCCCGCTCAAGTCACGACAGGGAGCAAGCGAACCGACAGGAGCAGCTCATGCGGCACCGCATCGTCGTCCTCGGCGCCGGCTACGCCGGGGCCTACGTGGCCGGGAACATGGCCCGGCGCATGTCCCCGGCGGACACCGAGATCACCGTGGTCAACGCCGAACCGGACTTCGTCCAGCGCTTGCGGCTGCACCAGCTCGCGGCCGGCCAGGAGATCGAGGCGCCCCCGCTCGCCGACGTCTTCGCCGGCACCGGTGTACGGCTGCGCCTGGCCCGGGTCACCGCCGTCGACCCCGAGCGCCAGGTCGTCGCCGTGGCCGACGCCGACGGCGGCGGCGAACTCGGCTACGACACCCTTGTCTACGCCCTCGGCAGCCACGTCGCCGACCACGGCATCCCCGGCGTGACCGAGCACGCCTTCCACGTCACCAGCCGCCCGGCAGCGCTGCGCCTGTGCGCACGCCTGGACAGCCTGGGCGGGCGGAACGGCGGCGGGCAGGTGCTGGTCGTCGGCGACGGACTGACCGGCATCGAGACCGCCACCGAACTCGCCGAATCCCGGCCCGGCCTCTCGGTGACCCTCGTCGCCCGCGGAGAACTGGGCGGCCGGCTCTCCGCCGGAGCCCGCGGCCATCTGCGCCAGGCCTGCGACCGGCTCGGCATCACCGTCCTGGAGCACACCAGCGTCGAGGCCGTCGAAGGGACGCGGGTGCTGTGCGCCGACGGCACCGCCCTGGCGTCCGACGTGACCGTGTGGACGGCCGGGTTCGCGGTCGCCCCCATCGCCGCCGCCGGCGGTCTCGACGTCACCGAGGACGGCCGGATCGTCGTCGACCGCACCATGCGGTCGGTGTCGCACCCGAACATCTACGCCGTCGGCGACAGCGCCCACGTCATCGGCGACCACGGCCGGCCGCTGCCGATGTCCTGCGCCTCGGCCGGCTACACCGCCATGCAGGCCACGGCCGCGATCGTCGCACGCCTGACCGGCGGCAGCATCGCGAACACCAAGCTGGAGTACGTGGGCAACCACATCAGCCTCGGGCGGCGGGACGGGATCCTGCAGATGGTCGACGACGCGGCGGAGGCGAAGCCGAAGTACCTGGCCGGCCGGAAGGCCGCGCGGATCAAGGCGGGGATCCTGTGGTTGTCGCTCTGGACGACCTCTCACCCGACCTTCGGCCTGCCCAAGCGCAAGCGCCACCTGACCGCCGTACCGGACGCGTCCGTCGAGACGGCGATCGCCTGACGGCCCGAGAACCCCCCCGAGAACCAAGGTGATCCATGTGGACAGCACCGACACCGAGCGCTCCGACGCCGAGCGCTTCGACGCCGGTCGGTTCGAGGCCGGCCGGAACCGGCTGGCCTCGCTGGCGTACCGGCTCCTCGGCTCCGCCACCGACGCGGAGGACACCGTGCAGGACGCTTTCCTGCACTGGCAGGCCGCGGACCGGCAGCGGATCGAGGTGCCGGAGGCCTGGCTGACCAAGGTCGTCACGAACCTGTGCCTCGACCGGCTCCGCTCGGCACGGGCCCGCCGCGAACGCGCCGCCGGCGCCTGGCTGCCCGAGCCGCTCCTCGACGGCGACCCGATGCTCGGCCCGGCCGACACCTTCGAGCAGCGCGAATCGGTCTCCCTGGCCGTGCTGACCCTCATGGAGCGCCTGTCACCCGTCGAGCGGGCCGTCTACGTGCTGCGCGAAGCGTTCTCGTACGGCCACGCGGAGATCGGGGAGATCCTCGACATCAGCGAGTCCGCCAGCCAGCAGCACCTCCATCGGGCCCGGCGCCGCATCACCGCCGCCCGCCGCGGCGCCGAAGTCGACCCCGTATCCGCCCGCAGGATCGTCGAGGAATTCCTCGCAGCCGCCACCTCGGGCCGCACCGAGCGGCTGGTGGCCCTGCTCACCGACGACGCCACCGCGGTCTCCGACGGCGCCGGCCTGACCGAGAAGCTGCTGCGGTTCGACACTCCGCAGCGCATCGCCGCCCTCGCACGGGCAGGCTTCACGTCCACACCGGTGAAACAGCGACTTGTCGGTGGTGCCTCCGCCGTCCACTACGCGCTCCTCAACGGCGCCCCCGCCCTCCTCTTCGTTCCCGGCCACCGGGTCGTCGGCGCGGTGACGTTCGACCTCGCCGACGGCAGGATCGCCACCGTGCGCGGCATCGCCGCCCCCGCCCGCCTCGACCGCCTCACCGATGCCTGGCGGCGGCACGAACCGGACGCGCCGCTCATCAGCCAGTGGTGACCCGACCCGGATCCGCCGCGCGCTCGACCGGCTCCGAAGGGAGAGAAGAACCCATGACATACGACGAAGGGCCGGCCGAGCGGATCCGCGGTGACGCGCAACGCCGCCCCGTGGGCAGACGCAGGGGATGCCTTTAGCCTTGAAAGAGAAGCATCTCCCGGCGCGACGCCAGAAGCCGGGAGACCGCCCGACGCGATCGGGTGGGCTCCTCCCGCACAGGAGGGAAAGGCGATGCGCGAGCACACGGTCGGCACGCAGGAGGAGTACGAGGCAGCCCGCGAGGCGCTGCTCGCGCAGGAGAAGGAACTCACTCGGCGCGGCGACGAGCTCGCGCGGAAACGGCGGGACCTTCCCTGGGTACCGGTCGAGAAGGACTACCGGTTCGAGACCGAGCGCGGGACCGCATCGCTCGCGGACCTCTTCGCCGGGCGCTCGCAGCTGCTCGTCTACCACTTCATGTTCGGCCCCCCGTACGAGGCCGGATGCCCGGTGTGCTCGTCGATCGCGGACACCCTCGCTCCCAACGCGGTGCACCTCAAGGCCCGCGACGTGACACTCATCTGCTCCTCGCGGGCGCCGGTCGACAAGCTCCTCGCCTACCGGGAGCGGATGGGCTGGGGCTTCGACTGGGTCGGCGCGGGAGGCGGTGACTTCCACCGCGACCTCGGTCTCCAGTACACGGAGGAGGAGCTGAGGCCGTTCCTCGAGGGCGACATTCCCGCGACCGTGCGGCAGATGGCGGAGGCATGCGGTACGGACGTGCTCGGCTACGTCAGCGAGGGCCCCGGGATGAGCTGCTACGCGCTGTCGGAGGGCACCGTCTACCGGACGTACGTCACCACGGCCCGCGGCCTGGAGCCCGCCATGGCCTACTACGGCCTCCTCGACCGCACGCCCCTGGGCCGCCACGAGGAGGGCGAGGAGACCCACTGGCTGCGCCGCCACGACGAGTACGAGAAGACCTGAGACCGGCTGCCGGTCTCCCTGCGTCCTCAACGGGCCAGGAGCGGTGCCATGAGGTCGCGGGCGAAGTCGGCGACGGGCCGCGGGTCCTGCCCGGTCAGCCGGTGCACGGAGTCGGTGGTGTGGTCGTTCACGCCTGCCCGGAGCAGCTGGAAGATCCCCAGCACGCCCTCCGCGAGCCACGACGGCATGCCCGCCCCCAGCATGCCGTCCAGGGCTGCCTCGTCGGGTACCGGGACGTACTCCACCGTCCGTCCGAGGGCGGTGGAGAGCCGGCGGGCGACCTCGGTGAAGGTGAGGGCCTCGGGGCCGGTGATCAGCTGGGTGTCGCCGTCCGTGCTCCGGCCGGAGAGCACCGCGACCGCGCAGGCGGCCACGTCACGGGGGTCGATCATGGCGACGCGGGCGTCGTTCGCGGGCAGGAAGATCCGCCCGGCCTGCCCGATCGTCGGCAGTGCGCCGAGCAGGTTCGACATCAGGAAACCGGACCGGAGAATCACGAAGGGGACGCCCGCCGAGCGGAGGTGCTGCTCGATGCGGCCGTGCTGATCGGCGAACGTCTGCGGGGCGCCGACCTCGGCGCCGACGGTGGACAGCAGGACGACCTGCCGGGCACCGGCCGTGGCCGCGGCCTCGATCGCGTGTGCCGCGTTCTCGACCTGCCGCGGGTCGTTGGCGCAGATGAGGAAGGCCTGTTCGGTGCCCGTGAAGGCGGCACGGAGCGATGCGGGATCGGTGAAGTCCCCTTGCGTCAGGTCGGTGCCGGGGCCGAGTACGGCGGCGGCCCGTTCCGCGTCGCGGGTGAGCGCGCGGTGGGGGATGCCTCGCCGGCGCAGCTCGCTCACGACGTGTCGTCCGACGTTCCCGGTCGCGCCGGTCACCACCACTGTCGCCATCTCTCACCTCCTCGCGCTGATTCGAGGGAGCCCTTCAGTCAGGGCCGCTCCAGTCGAAGGGGAAGTACTTGCTCGACTTCCCGGTGCGTTCCCAGGAGAAGCCGAACGCGTCGGCGCGGTCGACGGTGGCCCGCCCCCACGTCGCGACCTGACCCGGCCCCACCTCGGAGCCGGGGGAGTTGAGGACCTGGACGCGTGCGCCGTCCGGGGTGGTGGGGCCGGTGAGCGCCTCGGCGGCCGCCGTGACACGGCCCGGGATCTCGGCCCGCCACGTGGCGAGATCCTCGTCGATCTCCACGTGGATCGGGACGACGTCCATGCCCCGCATCTCGGGGTGGAACATCGCCCCGAACTCCGCGGGCCATCCGCCCGCCTCACCGCCGAAGACGGCCCCGAGCGCGGCCCGCTGCCGGTCGTCGGCACGCTCGTCCAGGAAGACCGCGGCGTACGGCTCGGTGTGGGTCCCGGCCCACGGGTTGCCCTCGAACGACCCGAGCATCACGACATTGAGGTCGTCCAGCCGTACGTCCCCGAAGTTGCCTTCGCGGATGTGCCAGACCATGACGCCTTCGCAGTCGCCGTAGGTCGGGGGCTGCGCGAACGTGCAGGGGCACGGAATCGCGCACTTGCACGCGTCGAACCAGTCGCCGGCCAGATGCCAGCGCGTGCCCTGGGTGGCCTGCTCTGTCATGGCGGTTCCTCCAGCCGAGCTCCGGGGAACTCACTCGGAGTGGCGAGACCGCGTGTCCCGAGCCCGTTCCCCGGGGTCGGGTCGGAGCACGGTCTCCCTTCCAGCTTGCACCTCATCTCCCGGGTCGGAAACCGGCCCACGTCCACGAAGGAGGTGACCGGGCGCGTACAGAGGCTCACATACCGTCCATGGACGGCATCGAGCCCTCAAGGCCCGGCAGCATCCAGTCCTGGAACGGTGCGAGCACCGCGAGGACGAGGAACGCGACGCCCACGACACCGCTGAGGAGCACGCCCCGGGACCACAGCTTCTCCACGAAGATCACCAGGGCCAGCCCGGCCATCGCGGCCACGTTCATCATGCCCAGCGGAACGAGGACGACCATCAGACCGGCACAGCAGCCGACGCAGTACGCGCCGTGGTGGACGCCCACCCGCAGGTCACGGGCCGGTCGCCGGAAGGCGGCGTAACGCACCAGATGCCCCAGCGGGTCGCGGCAGTGCCGCAGGCAGACGTGCTTGAGGGGGCCGAGCTGGTACAGGCCGGCGAGCAGGAAGGCGACGGCGCCGATCCAGCGTCCGGCGGTGGGATGGTCGTGCACGAGGTCGCCGGTGAAGGCCAGGGCCGCATAGGCGAGCAGCCCGAAGGCGGCCCACACCAGCAGGTATCCGGCCACGAACTCGACGGTGCGGGCGGTCCGGGTCCAGCCGGAGGACTGACGGCCGATCCCCCGTACCCAGGTGAGGGCCACCGGCGCCATGGACGGCAGCATCATGGCCGCCATCATCGTCACCCAGAGCAGCAGGAACAGGGGCAGCGCCATCCCCATCGTGCCGGGCTCGACGCCCATGTCCCGGGCCTGCCCGATCGTCAGCACCCAGGCGGGCACGGTGATCAGGACGACGAGTGCCCAGGCGGCCGCGAGTCTCCGCGTGGGCTGCAAGCCACCGCCGGCTCCGGTCGGGGCGGCCGGCCGGGCGGGCGCGTAGGTGGAGGTCAGGCTGCGACGCATCGGCGTGCCTTCCTGCGGCTGCTTCCAGAACAGCACACGTCCCCCTGCGATGCGACCGGGTCCGGCGCGGCGGCGCCCCTTCCGCGGAGGGGGCGGCCACCCGACCCGGAGGCAGCGACCGCGGTGCCGGCCAGGTCACCCCATCTCGACCGGAGCCCGCACCAGCGAGCCGTACTCGGTCCAGGAGCCGTCGTAGTTCTTGACGTCCGGGTAGCCGAGCAGCTCGTGGAGCGCGAACCAGGTGTGCGAGGACCGCTCACCGATGCGGCAGTAGGCGATGACCTCACGGTCGGAGGTGATGCCCTTCCCCGTGTAGAGCGCCTTCAGCTCATCGGCAGACTTGAACGTGCCGTCGTCGTTGGCCGCCTGCGACCAGGGGACATTGGCCGCGCCCGGAATGTGGCCGGGCACCTGGGCCTGCTCCTGCGGCAGGTGAGGGGGCGCCAGCTTCTCGCCCCGGTACTCCTCCGGGGACCGGACGTCGACCATGCGCACCGCGGAACCCACGCTCTCGAGCACTTCGCCGCGCAGCGCGCGGAACTGCGGTTGCTCCTCGCCCGGCACCGTGAAGTCGGTGCGCTCGTGGTCGGTGACCAGCTGCGTCATCCCGCGGCCCTCCAGCTCCCACTTCTTCCGGCCGCCGTCGAGCAGCTTCACCTTGTCGAAGCCGCGCAGCCGCAGGATCCAGTAGGCGTACGCGGCGAACCAGTTGTTGTTGCCTCCGTAAAGGATCACGGTGGTGTCGTGGCCGACGCCGGCCTCGGCGAGCAGCCGCCCGAGCGCGTCGCGGTCCAGGTAGTCCCGGCCCACGGCGGTGTGCAGGTCCGTGGTCCAGTTCCAGCCCACGGAGCCCGGGATGTGGCCCTGCTCGTACGCGGTGGTGTCCTCGTCCACGTCGATGACGCGCACGGCGTCGTCGTCGAGGTGTGCGGCCAGCCACTCGGTGTCCACCAGTGTCTCCGGATGTGCGTAGCCGTTGCCGCCCATGGTCTTCTCCTTTCTTCCTTCCTCTTCACTCCTGTGTCTTCAGGTCCCGCACGCCACCCCTGACCACCGCCGTCACGGAGATGCCCGCCCGGTCGAGGAGGCTCGCCGCGAGGGTGGCCCGGCGGCCGCTCCCGCAGACCGTCCATATCTCGCGGTCCCGGGGCATCTCGCCGAGGCGTCCGGGCAGTTCGGCGAGGGGCACCGCGAGCGTGCCGGGAATCCCGCCCTCCGGGCGCTCCGGGCGTACGTCGAGCACCCGCCGTTCGGCGAGGTGCCCGGCCAGTTCGGACGCCTCCGCGGTACGGAAGGAACGCAGCGGCCGGCCGGCGGCGACCCAGGCGTCCGTCCCACCCGCCAGATACCCCGCGACGTTCTCGTATCCGATCCGCAGCAGCTGGAGCATCGCCTCGTCGGCCGCCTCTTCGGCGGGCTCCGGCAGGACGAGCACCAGGCGCGTACCGAACGGGACGACCTCGCCGACCAGACTGGCGAAGCGCTCGTCGAGCTCGTCGCAGAGCGAGCCGGGCAGATGGCCGGCCGCGAACGTTCCTCGGTCGCGACCGTCGACGACCTGTGCGCCGCCCCCGACCAGGCCTTCCACCAGGGACGGCGTGAGGGGCCGGAGCACGGGCGGGCCGCCGAGGACGTCCGGCCCGGACCGGTTGATCCCCGCCATGTACCGGTAGTAGGCGGGGTACGGCGGCAGGCCCGCCATCCGCCCGTTGACGAACTCCTCCTCGTCCCGGGTGGTCAGCGCGGGATTGGTACGCCGCTCGATGCCCAGCACGGTCGTCCTCGGCCCCGACACCGGCCCGGCGGCGCAGGAGCTCCCCGCACCGTGGGTCGGCAGGACCCGCGTGGCATCGGGCAGCAGCGCCAGCCGCCGGAGCGAACGGAACTGCGCCCGGGCGAGCTCCTCCGTGTGGTCCTCGCCGGACAGGTCGGTGCGGCCGGCCTGGCCGACGAGGAGGCTGCCTCCGGTGAAGACGGCCGTCGGGGGTCGCCGCGTGTCGTCGAAGACGAGATACGAGGTGTGCTCGGCGGTGTGTCCCGGCGTCTCCATCGCCCGTACGGTCGTCACGTCGCCGAAGACGATCTCGTCCTCGTCCGCGAGACCCAGATGGTCGAAGGCGTACGCGGCGCGGGCCGGGCCCGCCACCGTGGCGCCGGTCGCCGCGTGGACCTCCAGAGCACCGGAGACGTAGTCGTTGTGCACGTGCGTCTCCAGGACGTACCGGATCCGCACGCCCCTGGAGGCACAGGACTCCATCAGGTCCCAGCTGTCCCGCTGCGGGTCGACCAGCGCGGCCTCGTCGCCGCTGACGAGGAGATAACTGGTGTCACCGAGCGACACGGTCGTCATGATCTCGATCTCGTTCATGCGGTCTCCCGGTCCCCTCACACGACGACCACCCCGAGGGAAGCCACGGGATTGCAGCCGTAGCCCCCGGCGTTCCACGGCGCCCGCGGCGGCTGGGTGTCGCCGTGTGCGTCGGTCGCGCGGGCCTGCAGCCGGTACGCACCGGGCAGGCGGGGCGTCCACCGGTACGACCAGCCGGTCCAGGCGTACGGCCCCGACGGCGGTTCGAGCACGGCCTCGTGCCACTCGCCCGCGCCGGGCCCGCCCTCGTCCCCGTGGCCGTCCTCGCCGGGGCGGCCGTCCACGTCCTCGTACGCGGCCCGCACCTCGACCCGCCGGACGGGAACCCCGCCGCCGGACCAGGCCCGGCCCCGTACCAGCGTCTCGTGGTCGCGCCTGAGAGCCGAGTCGGGTTCGGGGGTGGTGATGAGGGACTTGACCCGTACGGTCGTCACCGGCCCGTCGGGGGTGCCGCGCGACGCTCGATAGACGTACTCCTCGGTCTGGAAGACCCCGCCGAAGGGCTCCGTCACGGCCCGCGCCTCGACCAGCCACTTCACGTCGGCGACCGCGTACCGCCCGGGGACCACCAGCCGGACCGGCGCCCCGTGCTCGGGCGCGAGCGGCTCGCCGTTCATGTGGGTGGCGAGGAGGGTGTCCGGGTGAAGGGCCACGGCGAGCGGGAGGCTCCGCTCGAAGGCCGTCCGCCGGCCGTGCACGGTGCCGGAGTCGGCTCCGGCGAACACGATCTCCGCGGCCGCCCGGTCGACCCGGGCCAGGGCGGCGACCTGGCGGAAGGGCACTCCTGAGAAGTGCGCGCATCCCACAGCCCCTTGCCCCCAGGGCAGACCGGAAGGCCGGGGCGACATCTCGCTGCGGCCGTTCCCCGCGCATTCCAGGACGACATCGAACCCGCGGCGCTCCATCGTGAGCAGCTCGTCGTAGCCGATGTCGTACGGCTCGGCCACGGCTCCGCGGAGCCGTAGCCGCCATCGCCGTGGTGTGGTCCGCGGGATGCCGAAGTGATCGCGCACGAAGAGGGCGCCCACGGGTGTGACGGGTTCGGCGAGCGCAGCCGACGGCGTCTGGGCGTTGTACGGATCCGCTGTGACCGTCTCGGGCGCCCAGACCGTGGCGCCGGGTCCGCGGGGGATGGGCCACGTGGTCACGGTCACCCCTTCCGTCGGGCTCCTGCTGGGCACGACGCGGGTCCCCTCCAGTTTACGTCCGGGACCCGGTCCGAGAGAGTCCTCCGGTGACGTCCGGACGGGGGCCGGCCCCGAGACCGGAAGTCACTCCAGGTATCGGATGCACTACCTCAAGTAGCGGCAGCCGTCGCCGCGGCTGACTGTGGGTCATGTCGCTGCGAACGATCCGGCCGACAGTCCGTCAGCCGGCGCGAGCGACGAAAAGGAGTCACCGATGCGCTCTGCCCGCATTCTTCTTGCCGCGACCGCCGCCGCCGGCACCCTGGCGCTCGCTGCACCCGGCGCTTACGCCAGCACCGCAGGCGACTGGGACAAGGACGACTACTCCCACAGCCAGGAGCGTGACCACGAGAAGCCGAAGGGCGGCATGCACACCGGAGCGGGTGCGCTGTCGTCGGTCAGTGGTGACGACTGGTCGAAGGGCGACCACGAGAAGTCGAAGGGTGACCACGAGAAGGGCGACCACGAGAAGGGGAAGGGCGACCACGAGAAGCCGAAGGGTGGCATGCACACCGGCTCCGGCGCCCTCTCCCTCGTCAACGCGGACGACTGGTCCAAGGAGAAGGACAAGGACACGGAGAAGGGCAAGGAGAAGGACACCGAGAAGGGCAAGACCGACGGCTACCAGCACGAGAAGCCGAAGGGCGGCATGCACACGGGTGGCGGCGGCCTCGCGAGCGGCGGCACGAACGTGACCGGTGCGCTGGTGGTCGCGGGCGGAATCGCCGCCTTCGCCCTCCACCGCAGGCGGAAGGCCGCAGGCGCCGCCTAGCGGCGCACAGCCGGAGGCGGGGTGCGCCGCTCAGAGCGGCCACCCCGCGTCCGGCCCGTCATGGCCCTCCGCCGCATCCGAAAGGTGTCTCTGGTGACCACGCGACCAGACCCCGTCCGCCCGGGAACGACCCGAGGTGCCGCACGGTGGGTCGTCCCTGTCGTGTTCTGGGCATTGGTGCTGGCCGTGCTCCTGTTCGTCTTCGGCTCGAAGGTGTTCACACAGGACGCGACGTCACCGGTCGAGCCCGCGGTGCCCTCCGCGACCGGACGTGCTCCGGCCGCCGCGCCGGAACCGGCGAGATCGGTTTCCCCGCCGAGCAACCCGGCGATGCCGAGGTCCGCTCCCCTCCGTCTGCGGATTCCCAAGATCGGTGTGAACGCGCCGTTCACCGGCCTGCGGATCGGCCCTTCCGGCGCTCTGGAACCGCCTCCCGCGGACGACACGAACCTGGTCGGCTGGCAGAGCTCCGGAATCACGCCCGGCCAGCGCGGTACGGCGATCATCGCGGGTCACCTCGACACCGCCACCGCTCCGGCCGTGTTCGCACGGCTCGACGAACTCCTGCCCGGAGACCGCTTCGAGGTCGACCGCGCCGACGGCACCACCGCTGTCTTCCTCATCGACTCCGTGGAGAACTTCGACAAGGACGACTTCCCCGACCGGCGCGTCTACGACGACACACCGTCCGCGCTCGCGCGACTCATCACCTGTGCCGGCGGCTACGACCGCAAGGCGAAGGACTACACGGAGAACCTCGTCGTCTTCGCGCACCTCCACCCCGATTCCTGAAGGACCACAGGCCGGCGCGATGGGTCAGCGTGATCCCGGTGCATCGCACGCGCCGCGGGTACGGAGGCGTCCCGCGGCGTCGCGTCGCGCGAGGCGGCCGTGCTCCTCGTCGGCCCACTGCCTGACCCGCCCGGGGTCGAGCGGGGTGCCGTGACCGACGTGGAGGCTGGTCGGGTTGAGGGCGAGCATCTCGCGCAGGCTGGCGAGGTTCTGCCGGGGGTCGTCGTGGAAGGGCGGGTTGGCGGGTCTGCCCGGGATCAGGCCCATGAAGGAGCCGGCGACCAGGTCGCCCGCGACGAGGTCGCCGTCGTCCGTGAGGACCGAGACCGATCCCGCGGTGTGGCCGGGGGTGGGCATGATGCGCGCCGCGAGCCCGAAGTCCTCCAGGCCGGTCTCGCCGCGCAGGAGCACGTCGGGTTCGACGGGCTCGACCCGGGCGTGGAGCTTGCGGTTGCGGGCCATGAGGCGGCCCATCGGACCGGTGGGCAGGTACGGTGCGCGGACCCGGCCGGAGCGGTACGGTCCGAGGTCGGCGACGTGGCCGGCGACGGGTGCACCGGTGAGCCGGCGCAGTTCGGCGGCCGAGCCGAAGTGGTCGATGTGGCCGTGGGTGATGACGATCAGTGAGACGTCCGCGGGGTCGACGCCGAGGGCGGTGATCCGGTCGTGGATCTTCTGGCCGCTGCCGGGAGTCCCGGCGTCGACGATGACCGGCCGCCGGCCGAGCAGCAGATAGGCGTTGATGTGGTGCCGGCCCATGACCGGGATCGGGACGACCTTCGTGCGGGACAAGGCTTTCCTCCGAAGCGTGAGGGTGGATGCCGTGCCGTGCGGGCATGGCGGAGCTCCGCCTGTGCGCGGACGCGGACGCCGACGGCAGGCAGGTGGGGGTTCGGGTCAGAAGCGGCGGCGGTACTCGGCCGGGGTCGTGCCCAGCCGTCGCCGGAAGACGCGGTGCAGCGTCTCCACGGAGCCGAGACCGCTGGCGGCGGCGACCTCCGGCAGGCCCCGGTCGCTGTCCTCAAGGAGTCGTCGGGCGGCCTCGAGCCTCGCCGCCTCCACGTAGGCCGCCGGTGTCGTGGACGTGCGCTGGTGGAACAGCCGGGTGAAGTGGCGCACGCTCAAGTGGGTCCGGCCCGCGAGGACTTCGAGGGACAGGTCCTCGGTGAGGTGTTCGGCGATCCACATCCGCAGCTCGTCGATCCGGTCGTCATCGGAGCTCTGGACGGACAGGGGAACGCTGAACTGGCTCTGGCCGCCCGAGCGTTTGACGTACATCACCATCATCCGGGCGGTCGCGAGCGCGAGCTCCTGGCCGTGGTCCTCGGCCACCATCGCCAGGGCCATGTCCATCCCGGAGGAGACGCCCGCGCAGGTCCACACCTGCCCGTCCCGGATGAAGATCGGATCGGGGTCGACCCGGACGCCGGGATGCTCGGCGGCCAGCCTGGCCGCGGTGAGCCAGTGCGTGGTGGCCGGCCGGCCCTCCAACAGCCCGGCGGCGGCCAACAGGTGCGCTCCCGCGCAGATCGATCCGATCCGCCGGGCCCGGGGCGCCGAGTGGCGTAGCCAGCGGGTGACCTCGCGGTCGACCAACGGCTCCACACCGCCCTCGTCGACGATCTCGATCGCCCCCGACACCAGCAGGGTGTCCATCGGCCCCGTGGCGTCGTCGAGGGTCAGGTCGGCCATCAGCCGGACGCCGCTGGAAGTGGTCACCGGGCCGCCGTCGGCGGTCGCGATCTGCACGAGGTAGGCGGGCCGGCCGGCTCCGGCGACGCGGGAGGCGACCGAGAACACCTCGGCCGGGCCGGTGACGTCCAGCAGTTCGACGCCGGGGAAGGCGACGATCACGACGCGGTGCGGTGGGGGCATGCCCTCATCCTTCCGCCGGCCGGACAGGGCCGCAATGACCAGGATCTGTCACATCGGGCCATCGGGGAGAGGAGGACAGTCGCGCCCACCAGCCCGCGGCCACGAGCAGCGCCGCCGCTCCGTACGCCGCGGTCACCCACGCGACACCGATCACCGGTGCCGCGAGGTAGGCGACGGCGCCGGCGACGGCGATGCCCAGCCACTCCCAGCGGCCGTCCAGTGCGACGAGGGCGACGAGCAGGAGCGCGTACCAGGAATAGCCGGGGGTCAGGAGGAGGAAGGCCGCGCCGGTGGTGAACAGGGCGCCGCGCCAGGGGCGTTCGGGATCGCCGCGCCACCAGACGGTGAGCGTCACCGCCGTCATGACGAGCAGGACGGCCGGCGGCGCCCACGCGTCGGGCAGGACGAGGCGCACCAGGGCGTACCGGCCGCCCGCCCCCGCGCTGTCGTAACCCTCCTCCTGCGCGTAGCCGCCCAGATAGCCGAGGACGGAGCCGTCGGAGAGCAGGACGTACGGGAGGTACACCATCCCGACGACCGCCACCGCCGGAACCACGACCGCCAGCAAGCTCCGTGGCCGTCGGAGTCCGGACACAGCGCCCGGGAGCAGGACGGCGGGCAGCAGTTTCGCGGCGATCGCGAGGCCGAGCAGGACGCCGCCGGTGACACGGCGGCGGGCGACGACGGCGAGGGCGGCCACCGAGAACAGCACGGCGAGGACGTCGACATGGGCGTTGTTGACGGCCTCGACCGGGACGGCCGGACACCAGGCCCACAGCGCGGCCTGCCGAGGATCGCCCCGCCGGCGCAGCACGGCGACCAGCAGGCCGGTCACCGCGAGGGCCAGGACGGCCGCGCCGGTCTGCGGCGCCTTGTGGCGGCTGTCGGCCGGCGCCAGGGCGTGGACCAGGAGGAACCAGCCTTCGGCGACGGGCGGGTAGATCGTGTGCACGGCCGGCCGGTTGATGCGGGTGCAGCCGCCGTCGGCCAGCGGCGCGAGCTCGCGGCCGCGCGCGCAGGCCGCGGGGCCGGGGAAGAGCCACGCGTCGCGCAGCCCTGCCAGGGCCGGGTCGGCGGGGGCGTGGTCGTACGGGGAGAAGCCGGCCGCCTGCACCCTGCCGTCCCACGCGTACCGGTACGAGTCCGTGCTGGTGCGCGGCGCCGCGACGAGCCCGGTGGCGGTGACCGCGACCGCCCCCGCGAGCACCAGCGGGACGACCGCGCGGGCGGGGACCCCGCGCAGGGCGACCACGCCCGCCGCGAACAGCGCCCAGCATGCCCCGTAACCCGTCAGGAAGGGGACGCCGCGGGCGGCTTCGCGGAGCAGCACGGCGAGCGCGGTGGCCAGGGCCGCGAGCAGGAGGGCGGTGACGACGAGCGGGCGGGCACGCAGCATGGGCGCAGCCTGGCAGCGGGCACGGCCGCCCGGCGGGCGACCCGTCGGGGCGTTCGGGTTTCGTAAGGTGTCGGACCCTCCGTACGGAGGCGAACGGCGGTGTCATGGACGTCATGACCTCCCGCTTGCCCAGACCGCCTCGGACCACCCTGCCCGCGCTCCGGCCGCCCGCCTTCACCGGCCGTCTCCACGACGCGCGCACGGCGACCGCCGTCGGCCGGTGGCTCGGCGTGGCCTTCGCCGTCTGCTTCGCGACCGGCCTCGTCAGCCACTACCTCCAGCACCCGCCGGACTGGCTCGCCGACGAGCTGCCCACCCGTCCGGTGTGGGGCTACCGGCTCACCCAGGGGCTGCATGTCGCCACCGGACTCGCGGCGATCGTGCTGCTCCTGGTCAAACTGTGGACGGTGTACCCGCGGCTGTTCGTCTGGCCGCCGGTCCGGTCCGTACTGCACGCCCTCGAGCGGCTGTCCGTCGCGGTCCTGGTCGCCTCGGCCGTCTTCCAGGTGTTCACCGGGCTGCTCAACATCGTCGAGTGGTATCCCTGGCCCTTCTCGTTCGTGCCCGTGCACTTCGCCGTCGCCTGGATCGCGACGGGGTCCCTCCTGCTCCACATCGCCGTCAAGGCTCCCGAGATCAGGGCCCACTGGGGCCGGAGGTCGGCCGGGACGCTCGCCCTGCCCGCCGAGGACGCGCGCGACCGCCGCTCGCTGCTGCTCGGCGCGGGCGCCGCCGTCGGTGTGGTGACGCTGACGACGGTCGGTCAGTCCTTCACGCCGCTGAAGGCGTTCGACCTGCTCGCCCCCCGGCAGCCGGACCACGGCCCGCAGGGCCTGCCCGTCAACCGGACCGCCGCCGCGGCCGGCGTCCAGGCCGCCGGTCTGGGCGAGTGGCGGTTGGAGGTCGTCGGGCCACGCCCGTACACGCTGTCGCTCGACGCGCTGCGGGCCCTGCCCCAGACCCGGGTCCGGCTGCCGATCGCCTGCGTCGAGGGCTGGAGCGTCGAGGCGCACTGGGGAGGAGTACGGGTACGGGACCTGGTGGAGCGGGCCGGCGTGTGGCCCACTGGCGTCGCCGTACGGGTGACCTCACTGGAGGTGCGGGGTGCCTACCGGGTGATGGAGATGGGCGCCGACTACACGGACGATCCGCTCACGCTCCTCGCCCTGACCCTCAACGGGCAGCCCCTCTCCCTCGACCACGGCTTCCCCGCCCGGATCATCGCCCCCGACCGGCCCGGGGTGCTGCAGACCAAGTGGGTGCACCGTCTGGAGGTGCTGTGAGGACCGCGAGCGTGTTCCGGTACGGGGTCGGCGGCCTGGGCCTCGCCCTGATCGGCATCGGCGCGTGGCGCGTGGCCGAGCAGCCGGACCCGCCGGCCGTACTGCTGTGGCTGGCCGGGGCGGTCGTCCTGCACGACGGGATCATCGCCCCGCTGGTCCTCGCCATCGGGCTGCTCGTCGTCGGACGCCCCGAGCGGGGTGTGCTGCGCGGCACGCTGGTCGTCGCGGGAAGCCTGCTGCTGATCACGCTGCCGCTGCTGGTCCGGCCGGGGGAGCCGCCGAACCCCTCCGCCCTGCCGCTGCCGTACGGACGCAACCTCGTGATCGTCCTCGCGGCGGTGGCCGTGGTCGCGGTGGGGGCGATCCTCGTACGGCGGTGGCGGGGGCGTCCTCAGCGGAGCGCGGACGACGACTGACGTGTGAGGGTCGCGAAGTGACGGCCCCACAGGTCCCACCGTTCGGACACCGTCCAGCCCGTGGCGGCCGCGTGAGCGGACAGGGCCGGTATCCCGACGCGGGCCCAGGGGAACGGCGTACCCCGCCCGCCCCGTCCGTCGTCCATCCGCACCTCGCAGCGTTCGTCGACGTCCACGGGCACGCATTCCGCGATGACCCGGCCCGAGCGGGAGACGACCTGTCGCAGCCGGCTGAGCAGAGCGGTCGGGTCTCCGCCGATGCCGATGTTGCCGTCGATGAGCAGGGCCGTGTCCCAGCGTCCCTCCCCGGGCAGGGAATCGAAGACCGAGCGGCACAGCGCCGTCGCGCCGAGCCGCACGGCACGGGCGACCGCCTCCGGACTGACGTCGACCCCCATCGCGCGATGCCCTTCGGCGGCGAGGGCGGCGACGAGCCGCCCAGGACCGCAGCCGACGTCGAGGACCGTGCCGTGGCAGCGGTCCAGGACGGACCGGTCCGCGCGGTCGGGCGCCTCGCACCAGCGCTCCACCTCCAGGGGCAGGAGCCAGCCGTCGTCACGGCGCAGGAACAGCGGGCCCCGCCCGGTGCGCAGGGCGTCGCTGTACGGATCGGCACGCCAGGCCGTCGCCGTGGTCACGCGCCCGCCCCCGCCGCCGTCGCGGTCAGCGCCGAGTGCAGGGCGGCGAAGCGGGTGCCCGGCGTCCTGGCCGCCACGAGGCGCGCGTCCTCGGCGGTGTCCACGTCCCGCAGCACCGGCAGGGCGCCGATGCGCAGGCCGGCCGCGCGCAGCCGCGCGTACTGGACGGCGCCGGTGTCGGGGCGCGACATCGGGACGCCGAGCAGGAGCGCGGGGTCGGGCGCGGCGAGGCCGAGGGCCCAGAAGCCGCCGTCGGCCGCGGGGCCGAACCAGGCGTCGTACGCCTCCCAGCGCAGGGCCGGCGCCAGCAGCGCGGGGGTGACCTGCGGGGTGTCCATGCCGATGAGCAGCGCCGGACCGTCGCAGGCGGCGAACGCGGCGGCCAGGCGTACGTCGAGCCCGCCCGCCACCTGCGGGACGAGCCGGAATCCCGGTGGCAGCCAGCCGCCGGGCTCCCCGTCGAGCACGAGGACGTGCCGGTCGGCGGGGACCCCGAGAGCCGCGGCGAGCGTGTCGGCGAGGGCGGCCTCGGCCAGCGCGGCGGCCTCCTCGGGCGGGAACGGCGGAGTGAGGCGGGTCTTGACCCGGCCCGGCAGCGGCTGCTTGGCGATGACGAGGAGCGTGGTCACGGGCGCCCACCCCCGACCGCCGCCGGCTCGTCGAGCACGCGCCGCATGTCGTGCACGGCCTGCCAGGTCCCCTTCCAGGTGCCGGTGACCTTGGAGCGGCCGGAACGGGGGAGGTAGGGCACGTCCACCTCCCGTACCCGCCAGCCGGCGTCGGAGGCCCGGACGACCATCTGGAGCGGGTAGCCGCTGCGCCGGTCGGACAGGCCGAGGCCGAGGAGCGCCTCGCGCCGGGCGACCCGCATCGGTCCCAGGTCGTGCAGCCGCAGCCCGGTGCGGCGGCGCAGCAGCCGGGACAGCGCGAGGTTCCCGGCCCGGGCGTGGGCCGGCCACGCGCCGCGCGCGGTGGGGCGGCGACGGCCGAGGACGAGGTCGGCGGAGCCGTCGGCGACGGACCGTGCGAGGCCGGGCAGCAGGCCGGGGTCGAGGGAGGCGTCGCAGTCGCAGAAGCAGACGAACTCGGCGTCGGCGGCGAGCAGTCCGGCGTGGCAGGCGGCGCCGAAGCCGCGCCTGGGCTCGTGCACGACGGTGGCGCCGAGGCCGGCCGCGAGTGCGGCGGAACCGTCGGTGGAGCCGTTGTCGACGACGATCGCCCGCCACCCGGCGGGGATCCGGGCCAGCACCCACGGCAGGGCCTCGGCCTCGTCGAGACAGGGAAGGACGACATCTGCGGTCATGGTGGTCACGGCTCTCACCGTAGGAACCACGGGCTGTTCCGGGGCCATGGAAGTCCTTACGAAACGCGGACGGCGCCCGACGACCGCCCGGGTGGGCGTGGCCGCCGCACGGGAGCGGATGCGAGTCTGTGCGGCATGAGCGAGCACACCGCCCCCGGGACCGGGGGCAGGATCCTGGTGGTGGACGACGACCCGACGGTCGCCGAGGTCGTCACCGGCTACCTGGAACGGGCCGGTTTCTCCGTCGAACACGCGGCCGACGGCCTCGACGCCCTGCACCGGGCCGGGGAGCGCCGGCCCGACCTCGTCGTGCTCGACCTGATGCTGCCCGGCCTGGACGGCCTGGAGGTGTGCCGTCGGCTGCGGGCCGCCGGACCCGTTCCGGTGATCATGCTGACGGCGCGCGGCGACGAGGAGGACCGGATCACCGGTCTCGAGGTGGGCGCGGACGACTACGTCACGAAGCCCTTCAGCCCGCGCGAACTCGTCCTGCGCGTCACATCCGTGCTGCGCCGCGGCCGCGCGGCGGCACCGGCCGAGCCCCGGAGCGTGCTGCGCGCCGGCGACCTGGCCGTCGACCCCGCGACCCGCAGGGCCAGCCGAGCCGGCGCGGAACTCGCGCTCACCCTGCGGGAGTTCGACCTCCTCGCGTACTTCATGGAGCGCCCCGGCACCGCGCACAGCCGGGAGGACCTGATGCGCCGGGTGTGGGGCTGGGACTTCGGTGACCTGTCCACCGTCACCGTGCACGTCCGCCGCCTCCGCGCCAAGATCGAGGACGACCCGGCCCGGCCGTCCCTGATCCAGACGGTCTGGGGCGTCGGCTACCGCTTCGAACCGGAGGGCACCGAAAGATGAAGGACGTCCTGCTCATCGCCGCGTTCGCCCTCGGGGGCGCCGTCTGCGCCGGGCTGGCAGGGGCGGTCGTGCTCCGCCTCGTACGCCACCGCTCGGTCGCCGTCTCCCTGGCCGTGGTGGCCGCCGTGACGGTGTCCGCGATGCTCGCCGGAACGCTCGCCGTCGCCCAGGCGATGTTCCTGTCCGGGCACGACCTGTGGGTGGTGACCGTCGTGGTCGCCATGGCCGCCCTGGTCTCCCTGTGCACCGCCCTCGTCCTCGGCCGCTGGGTCGTGGCCCGCAGCCGGGCGCTCGCCCGCGCCGCCCGCGACTTCGGCGACGGGGGCAGCTTCTCCGCGCCCGACGGGGCCGCCACCGCCGAACTCGCCGCCCTCACCCGCGAACTGGCCGCCACCAGCGCCAAACTCGACGCCTCCCGCGCGCGCGAACGTGCCCTGGAGACCTCGCGTCGAGAACTCGTCGCCTGGATCTCCCACGACCTGCGCACCCCGCTCGCCGGACTGCGGGCCATGGCGGAGGCCCTGGAGGACGGCATGGCCGCCGACCCCGCCCGCTACCACCGCCGGATCCGCACCGAGGTCGAGCGCCTCACCGCCATGGTCACCGACCTCTTCGAACTCTCCCGCATCCACGCCGGAGCGCTGACCCTCAGCCCCAGCCGGATGTCCGTGTACGACCTGGTCGACGACGCCCTGAGCGGCGCCGACCCGCTCGCCCGCGAACGGGGCGTCCGGCTGCTTGGGGAGGAGGTCGCGGCCGTGCCCGTCGAGGTGGACGGCAAGGAGATGACCCGCGTCCTCGCCAACCTCCTCGTCAACGCCATCCGCCACACCCCCGCCGACGGCACGGTCGCGGTGGCCGCCGAACACCGGGACGGCGCCGTCGTCCTCTCCGTCACGGACGGCTGCGGCGGCATCCCGGACGAGGACCTCGACCGCGTCTTCGACACCGGCTGGCGCGGCACCGAGGCCCGCACCCCGCCGGCCGGGGCGGGCCTCGGCCTCGCCATCGTCCGCGGCATCGTCGAAGCACACGCGGGCCGCGCCGAGGTGCGCAACGTGCCGGGCGGCTGCCGCTTCGAGGTCACGCTGCCGACGGCGGCGGGCTGACGGCGCCATCCGCTGCCTGACACGCCATCCGCCGGCTGACCGCGCCATCAGCCGACGGCTGCCGAGGCCCGCAACTCGGCCCCGGCGAACTCCGCCATCCCCTCCTCGAAGCCGACCTCCGGACGCCAGCCGAGCTCGCGTCGCAGCCGGGACGAGTCCGCGGTGATGTGCCGAACGTCCCCGAGCCGGAACTCCCCGGTCACCACCGGCCGAGGGCCGCCATGCGCGCGGGCCAGCGCCGCCGCCATCTCGCCCACCGTGTGCGGGTCTCCGCTGCCGGCGTTGTACGGGGTGAGGGTGCCGGCCGGCAGCCCGCCCGCGGCTTCCAGCGCGAGGACGTTGGCCGCCGCCACATCGCGGACGTGGACGAAGTCCCGGCGCTGGCCGCCGTCCTCGAAGACGCGGGGCGCCTCGCCCCGGGCGAGTGCCGAGCGGAAGAGGGAGGCCACCCCGGCGTACGGGGTGTCGCGCGGCATCCCCGGCCCGTAGACGTTGTGGTAGCGCAGCGAGACCGCCGATCCGCCCGTCGCCCGTGCCCAGGCGGCGGCCAGGTGTTCCTGGGCGAGCTTCGTCGAGGCGTACACGTTGCGCGGGTCGGCGGGCGCGTCCTCGCCGACCAGGCCGGGCGCGAGCTCGGAGCCACAGGCGGGGCAGCGAGGTTCGAACAGCCCAGCCTCCAGGTCCTCGGGGAGGCGGGGGCCCGGCCGTACGAGGTCGTGGCGGGGGCACGCGTACCGCCCTTCCCCGTACACCACCATCGACCCGGCGAGGACGAGCCGGCGTACGCCGGTCTCCGCCATGGCTGCCAGCAGAACGGCCGTGCCGAGATCGTTGCAGCTCACATAGGCAGGGGCATCGGCGAAGTCCTTGCCGAGGCCGACCATGGCGGCCTGGTGGCAGACCGCGTCGACGCCGCGCAGCGCCGCCCGCGTACGTGCCGCGTCTCGGACGTCGGCGTGCAGGAACTCCGCCTCGGGCGGATCCGGGACGGTGGCGTGGGCGCTGGGCAGCAGGGCGTCCAGCACGACGGGCTCGTGGCCGGCCCGCCGGAGCGAGGTGACGATGTGCGAGCCGATGAATCCGGCTCCTCCTGTGACGAGTACGCGCATGGGCGCGACGCTACGGACCACCCGCGGGTTCCGTGGCCGCCCGCGCCGTGCCGTAAGACTTCTGTCATCCCGGCGGGGGGCGATGCACGCCACAGGACGGGGCCCGCGTGCTCCGATTCGGGCTGGACCGGCCCCGCGTTCGTCCTGATCACCTGCGGGCTGACAAGGCGTACGCTTCCCGCGAGACGAAGGGCCGCACATTGAACTACCCCCGCGTACCCGCACGGCTGCTCGCCAGTGAGGCGGTCCCGGGTGTCGGCGAGGCTTTCGGGAACCTGGACGGGGTGCTGCTGCGCGACGGGGCGCAGTGGCTCGTGACCCGGAACGAAGGCACCATCACCCTCGCCAAGGTGGACGCCGATCCGTCCCGGGTGCTCGCCGGCGTCTCCGCATGGACCGACCAGGTTCCCGGCACGTCCGACACGTACTGCTCGCCCCTGCCCGGCGGCGCCATGGCCCGCAGCGGACGGGAGACCGTCACCGTCCACGAGGCCGACGGCACGGTCCGCTGGGAGCACCGCCACCGCGACTGGCAGCACTCACCCTCGGCCGCCGGCGCGTGCACGCCCGACCCGGCCGGCCGCGTCCTCCTGGCGACCATGGCAGGACCCCTCGGGCCTGGCAGGTCGTACGCGGGGGACATCTGCCGCGCCCTCGACCTGATCACCGGCGAGGTGCTCGCCGAGCACGTCCTGCCGTCCTTCTCGGCGACGTACGCCTTCCACCAGTTCCCGAACGGACGCCCTGAGGTCCTGCTCACCGGCTCCATGGGCCAGGACGGTACGGAGTGTCTCCTGGTCACGTACACGGCCGCCGGGCTCGACGTCCGGGCGGCGGGTACGGCCGAGGAACCCTACGTCGGCCTCGGTGGGGACGGGGTGCTCATCAGCCAGGACGTCGGCGGCGGCTACCTGTGCCGTACGCAGGACGGCGCCGACGACGTGATCATCGAGGCACGCGAGGTACTGCCCGAGGGCTGGGTGTTCGCCGGCTACACCCCAGGCTTCGTCGACGGCACGCGGATCCTGGTCGCGGCAGCCGAGGAACCATGGGCGGAGGCAGGCACCCACCTCCTGATCGACGCCCGTACGCTCCGGCCCCTCGCCGCACTCGACTACCCGCAGACGCCTGGGGTTGCTGCGGTGCCGCTCGGCGACGGTACATGGCTCACCCACGACGCAGAGACGGTTCAGCGCTGGGCCACGGCCTGATCCGGATGTGTCCGGCGGCCGGTTCGCCCGTGGCTTCGGGCCACCGTCCGGCCCCTTGCCCCGGTCACGGCCCCGTTCCCTCACCTCCAGTCGTCGGGGCCGGGGTCGCCGCCCTCCCCTCGCGGCGCCAGGCGCTCCATGTAGTGCGTCCAGCCTTCCTCGTGGCGATCTCCACCCAGGAGGGCGTGGCCGGCCGGTTCACCCCGGGGGGCGAGATCGCGAGGGCGTCGGCGCCCTGCACCAGTTGTCCTTCCCCGGCGTGCCCATGACCTGGGACTTCCGCATCGACCAGGCGGAGGAGGGCAAGGGTCTGACCCGGACGGTCGTGGCCGGCCCGCCCCAGTGGCTGGACACCGAGATCGCCTACCCCCTGGAGGAGCACCCCGAGGGCGGCACGCGCGTCCGCTTCGACCACACCGGCTCACGATTGGGCTGGGCGGGCATGTTCATGCGCCTGAAGGAGTACGTGGAGGGCGGTCGCCCGGTCCCGTACTTCACGGTCTGAGCCGCCCCCCGTAACCCCGCCCCTAACCCCCTGACATCGCCCAGGAGCACGACCATGACCGACAGCACCGCGATCACCGGCGTCACCTTCCAGGTCGACATCGACGCCGACCGGGCCGCCGTACTGCCCGCCCTCAACACCCACGACGGCCTGACCGGCTGGTGGACCAGCGCCGTGGACCGCAAGGACGAGACCCTCTTCTTCGACTTCCCGCAGATCCCCGAGCCGTTCCAGCTCCGCCGCGACCGTGCCGACGAGGACCGGGTCCAGTGGACGTCGGTCGGCGCCTTCCCGCCCCACTGGTCGGGCTCCGTCATCTCCTGGGACCTCTCCGACGTCCCCGACGCGACCGGCACCCGCGTCCTCTTCCGTCACACCGGCTGGCAGGCGGACGACCCGGGCCTGCCCCCGGCCGCGTAGACCTGGGGCCAGCTGATGACCCGGCTCAAGCAGTACGCGGAGACGGGCACCCCGCAGCCCCTGTTCACCGTCTGACGGGACCTACGTCATGGCGATCGACGAGAGCGCACAGCGGGTGATCCCGCTCCCGCCCGACGAGGTGGCGGACTACGCCATGGACTGGCGCCACGACGCCGAATGGACCCAGGACATCCGGGAGGCGGCGCTCACCCGGGAGGCGGACGGGGGCGGGTTCGGCGTCGGCGCCGAGGTGACGCGCACCGCGCCCTTCCTCGGCAAGCGCATCGACTACGTGCTGCGCGTCGCCGCGCACGAGCCTGGTCGACTGCTGGACATGGTGTCGGTGGCGGGCCCCATGCCGATGCACATCACCTACACCTTCGCCCCGCATCCGCGCGGAACCCTGGCGGGCATCCGGGTCCGGGGCGACGCGGCGGGCTACTACCGTCTGGCCGCGCCGATCATGGCCAGAAAGGTCCGCTCGTCCCTCGGCAAGGACCTGCGCGACCTCGAACGCGAGCTGCTGCCGCACTCTCGATGACCACTGGCTTGATGACGTAAGCCTTTCGTCATCAGGACGGGGCTGTCCGGGGATCGCTCGATCGCCTTGAATGACGGACGAAGGTGAACGGCAGACACGGAGGAGGGGCGTCGTGGGGCGCGGCACGAGGAAACAGCGGTGGGCCGTGGTGGCCGTCGCGGGTCTGGCGGTGGCGGTGGCCGGGCTGCTGTGGTTCAAGCCCTGGGCGCTGTGGGTGGATGAGACGGTGAAGGAGGCGCTTCCCTCCGCGCAGGCGACTCCGCAGGCGCCGACAACGGGTGCGCTGCCCTCCGCGTCGGCCACGGCCCCACCGGCCGGCCCGGTCACCGTCGCGCAGGGCAGCTTCATCAGCCACGAGCACGACACCACGGGTGTGGTGAAGGTCGTCCGGCTCGCGGACGGCACCCACACGCTTCGCCTGGAGGGCCTGGACACGAGCAACGGCCCGGATCTGCGCGTTCTGTTGAGCGATGCCCCCGTGAAGGAGGGCAAGGCGGGGTGGCGCGTCTTCGACGACGGGAAGTACGTCACCCTCGCCAAGCTGAAGGGCAACAAGGGAGACCAGAACTATCCGCTGCCCGCGGACGTTGACTGGTCGAAGTACCCGAGCGTCAGCATCTGGTGCGACCGGTTCGACGTATCCTTCGGGGCTGCGGCGCTCGCCCGCGCCTGATCAACGCTGTGGCTCGCAGAGCTTGAGCCCTCACGGGGGGCTCGCCTCGGAGGAGCGGCACCGTGTCGGCGGGGGTGAGCCGCCTGTTGGGGCGAGCCGAAAACCCTGTTCAGGTGTGGGCAACTGGTCTCGTTTGGATCAGCAACTAAACCCTGACTACTGATCTTGATTGAGTGATGTCGGAGTCGTCTTGGCTGACAGCGTCTGCTCGGGTCCGGTACCCCTGGACCGTGAGACATGCCCAGGGCGGTGGGTTGACCGACGCAGGGAGGTCCGCGCGGGAGCGTCCGGGGGCCGCTCGCCCTCAAGCCCTGGCGGCTCCTCCGCACATCACGAACGTCGTGCAAGCCGTCCTCACCCTCCAACTGGCCAGCTCAGACTGAGACCGCGTTTGAGATCTGCGATGAGTGAGGTGGGCGGGCATACGTGACGTGCTGTCGTGGTCGGCACGTAGGGTGCGGCCATGACTTTGCCTGATCTGGTTCCCATTCGGCATGAGCCGGACTACCGAACGTCCACCATCGGACAGTGGGACGGAGGCCAGTTCTTCGCTCACGTCAGCGGTGTTGTCGCAGGCCGGGAAGGTGATGGCCGGGTGGTGCGGCGGTGGTACTCCGTGCTGCACGAGTTCGACGCCGATGGCCGACACCTGGGTTCGCGCATCAGGTCGGCAGGAACGGTCGCCGACGGACCTGGGAAAGGGCCAGTGGCGGCAGCCGCGCAGCGGCTCATGAGTGAGTGGCTGGACTCGCTGCCCGGCCGGCGGTTCGCCGACATCGCAGTCGCCCCGTTCGCTGTAGAGGTCGACGGCACACTGTTCGGTCTGGTCCCTGAGTGCCACGGGGAGTATCCCGATGGGGAGGAACAGGATGACTGGGCGGAGTTCTACCCGAACCGGCTTGGATTCAGCGCGCCGTGGGACGGCTCGTACGACACATGAGGGGATGTGCGATACGTCAGCCGATGACGCGTGAGAGGGATCGCGGGCCTTGCACGGTTGCCGGGCGGCCTCGGGGAGCCGGCGGACCATGATGCCGATCATCGTCTCCGAATAACCGGGGCTGGTCTCGTAGGCGCGGGCAAGGCGGCGGTGGGCGGTGAGCCACGAGAAGGTGCGTTCCCCCGCCCACCGCTGGGGCTGGACCTGAAAGCCACGCTGGGCGGGAACGGCTGTCGGCCTCACGGACCTTGCCGCGCAGGGCGTCGTGGATGCGCTCAACGGTGCCGTCGTCGTGCTATCGCGTGAAGTACCAGTAGACCGTCGGCCACGGAGCGTGTCCTTTGGCAGCAACGGCTCCACCAGCACCCACTGCCCATCCGTCAGGTCCGACGGATACCCACCCCCGACACCGCTCATGGTGAGATCAACGGGCTCCCCAGCAAAGGGAGACGGCAGATCTCGAACGCGGTCTGAGGAAGTCACCGAACCCGTACGATCTCGCGGTGAGGATCTGGACGCAGCACCCTGCCAAGACGGACGTCGAAGCTGTCGTTCGCTGCTACTTCAGTCTGCTCCGCGCCGGGAGGATCCCTGAGGCCGAACAGCTCATCGATCACAACCCGGTCCGTCATGTGCTCAAGTCGCTGTGGACCGGGTCCGTCGAAGCAAGCGCGGCTGGGGACGTGGCGAGCAGAAGCCCTGCTGCCGACGAGTGGGAGCAGGATCTGTCCTGGCTCGGCGAACTCAGTCTCGCGGACTTTCACTGGGGCGACACCGGCAGCCATTTCTACGTTGAGATCACCTACCGCGCGCGGGTTATCGAGGTGGCATTGAGCTTCTGGGTCAAGCCTGTCGACGCCAGCTGGGTTATCGCGGGACCGGGCACCCTCTGGTAAGGCGCACGCAAGAGCAGCACGATCCAGGTGTCGGCGCGACCTTGCCGGTGGCGGACCATCACATGCCGTCGGTCAAGGACCCTGCCAGTCCCAGCATCCCGACCTCGCCCCCACACCAGCCCCGTGAGCTGCAACCTCAGCTTGGTCCCAGCCGTAGCCCCACTGCCACAACATTCCCCCCTCCGGGCGGCGCATCACCGCTTTCGGTCAGCCATGGATGTGATCGTTGCCCACAGGAACGTGCCGATAAAGACCACGACCGCTGCTGACCCGATCCAGCGATGCACGTCCTCGCCGATGTGCGCGAACCGGGAGGCAATCGCTCCGCCCGGTGTGTTGCAGCCCGCGGCGCTGTTTCTGCCCTTGCAATGGTGGCGATACGGTGTCGGATGCCTCGGCGGGACAGTGATTTCCACAGGTAGCGCTAGTCGTGGCACTTGTCGGCCTGGAGCTTGCGCGCCCGCGCCGACGTGGGCCGCGGAGTGAACGGATCGTAGGCCTGCCCTTCACCACCGGATCTGGATCGACACACTGGGAAAACCGGTGGTGAGCCGTGGTCTGGACGGGCCGAAAGACTCTGCAGGCGGCACCTCGTGTGCCCGACTGGTAACCCTTCGGCGCCGCGCGCTGGAACAGGCCCCACAACTCACCCCGATGCCAGCCGCTCCACGAGGCCGCCACGACCTACAGCCCACTGAACCTGTTTCATCCTGTGCTGGTGGGTGAAATGGGCTGGTCAGCGGGTGTGGTGACGAGGCAGGGCCCCTCGTCGTCGGCGTGGTGATTCCACTCATCACACCGGCGACCGAGGGCGCCCTGTTGGTTCCGTATCCTGCCACGCTCGACGTCCCGCAAGAGCTCGTCGAGCATGTTGCCTGGCTGCTGTACGAGGACCGCCGGACCCGCAACACCCGCTGGCGCAAGCTCGGCTGCTTCGACCAGGCACTGCTCACCCTGGTCCACCTGCGCAAGAACGAGACGTTCGCCCAGCTCGGTGCCGGGTTTCGCTATATCGCAGGCCACCGCCTGGCGCTACGTGGACGAAGCCCTGGACGTCCTCGCGGCCTGGGCGCCAGGTCTGCACGAGGCTCTGACCGGGCTGGGCGAGGGCGACTTCGTCATCGTCGACGGCACGCTGATCCCCACCGACCGTGTCCACGCCGACGAGCCGTACTACTCGCAGAAACACAAGAAGCACGGCATGAACGTGCAGGTCATCGCCCGTCCCGATGGCACACCGCAGGGCTTCTCCCGCGCGACACCCGGTCGCACCCACGACCTGACCGCGGCCCGCGCCCATGGCATCGTCCAGGCCTGCCTCACCCGGCAGATTCTCGTCCT